>CAXBSH010000023.1:0-30799 GCA_963977705.1 uncultured Planctomycetaceae bacterium | reverse complement strand
GTCCGACGATCAAAACCGGGGAACACTTTATCGGATGTGACATACGGGCCATACATGCCGATCCCGGCGTTCACGACCTTGCCCGTCAATGGATGTTTGCCAAGCTGCCGCGGCAACGCCAGCAGGGACAGGGCCGTGGGCAGATCCAGATTGTCTGTGCTGATGAAATTCGGCACGCTGCAGTATTTTGGCTTCTGCCCATCTTCAGTCACGTCGCCCAACTGCAGGTAAGCCCCGCGCGGACCACGCTTGATGTAGATCGGCAAACCTGCCTCCGGATGCATACCAATCGCCGTCGGACCTCGCTGCTTTTCATCCAGCAGCTTATCAGCCAATTCGTTGGTGATTTCTCCCGGAGCCATGGTGTCCGGAATTGAGGCTGTGACCTTTTCATCACCGTTGGCCTTCTCAAGGTACGGACCATATCGTCCCACTCGAACTGCTGCTTCCAGCCCATCAATTGACAGCGTACACGCTTCGCGCGGATCAATGTCGCCGTCCCGCTGCCGCACCTGTTCGTCCAGACCGTCATTGCCGTTGTAAAACTCACGCAGATACGGCAATCGCTCAGCAGAACCAGTCGCAATATCATCAAGCATCTGCTCCATCTGAGCAGTGAAGCTCAGATCAACCAGACGCGGGAAGTAATTCTCCAGCAGACGCGTCACGGCCATAGCAGTGAATGTCGGAACGAGCTGATTCCCGTTCTTCCGCACATAGCCGCGATCAACGATCGTACTGAGAATGCTGGCGTAGGTACTGGGGCGACCGATACCTTCTGATTCCAGAGTTCGTACCAGTGTCGCCTCGGTGTAACGTGCCGGTGGCTTCGTCTCGTGCGAACTGGCCTCTGCCTTCTGCAGATCCACACGATCCTGTTCACGCATTGGTGGCAGAGTGGAATCCTGATCTTCTATGGCCGCTTCAGGATCATCACTGCCTTCCACGTAGGCTCGAAAGAATCCGGGAAATTCGACTGTGCGTCCACTGGCCCTGAACTCGGCATCACCCGCCATGATGGTAACGGTATCAAACCGCAGTCGCGCATCGGCCATCTGGGTCGCCATCGTGCGTTTCCAGATCAGCTGATACAGGCGAAATTCCGGTCCGGAAAGCCCCAGCTCATCAGCGGTTCGCATCTCTGTCCCGGCTGGGCGAATCGCTTCGTGAGCCTCCTGAGCACCCTTGGTTTTCGTTGAGAACTGCCGCGCTTCGGGACTCAGATAGCTGCGACCGTAAAGATCATCCACGCGACTTCGAGCAGCCCGGATCGCCTCACTACTGAGGTTCACACTGTCCGTTCGCATGTAAGTAATGTGGCCCTCCTCGTAAAGACGCTGAGCAACCTGCATGGTTTGCCGAGCGGATAGCCCAAGCTTGCGGTTTGCTTCCTGCTGCAGCGTACTGGTGGTAAAGGGAGGGTAGGGCCGTCGAGTCTGCTGCTTCTGCTCGATGGAGCTGATAATCCAGGGCAGTGTTTCGATTTTCTGAACTGTCGACTTCGCCTGCTCCTCAGACAGCAGCAGGACATCAGCACCGTCCTTCAATCGCCCGGTCTGCTCGTCAAAATCTCGTCCGGACGCTATCCGACGACCGCCGAGCACCTGCAGAGCCGCCTCAAAAGATTCCCCCGTTTCCGCAGTCAGACGTGCCTTGATATCCCAGAATCGCCCACTGCGAAACTTCATCCGTTCGATTTCACGATTGACCAGCAGCCGGACCGCAACGCTTTGCACGCGTCCGGCAGACAGCCCACGAGCA
Organism: uncultured Planctomycetaceae bacterium; assembly: GCA_963977705.1. GTDB lineage: Bacteria > Planctomycetota > Planctomycetia > Planctomycetales > Planctomycetaceae > SXXK01. The sequence continues at coordinate 29,038 of CAXBSH010000023.1, read as the reverse complement.
ATCTTTTTCCAGAGCAGAGGACTGAGTGTGTAACCGTACAGACGGTCCACAACCCGACGCGTTTCCTGAGCCTGCACAAGGTTCTCGTCAACCTGCCGCGTATTCCGGATCGCCTCCAGAATCGCCGGCTTAGTAATCTCGGAAAACGTCATCCGGCTGACAGGAACTGTCGGTTTCAGCACCTGCACGAGGTGCCAGCCGATACTTTCCCCTTCGCGGTCTTCGTCAGTCGCCAGCACAAGTTCGCTGACTTTTTTCAACCCATCCTTGAGCTCGGTGATCAGTTTTTTCTTTTCCGAAGGTACGACGTACAACGGATCGAAATCCTCGTTCACGTTGACCCCGAGGGTCGCCCACGATTCCTTTTTCAGGTTCGCAGGAATTTCGGAAGCACTGGATGGCAGATCCCGGATGTGACCCATACTGGCCCGCACGATGTAATCATCGCCCAGAAATCCGGCAATTTTCTTTGCTTTGGCCGGTGATTCGACGATCACCAGCGCTTTCTTGAGAGCAGCCATGAACAATAAGTTTCCAGAGGCCGGACGAACCGGCTAGCACGCAGCAGGACAACGAAAGGACGCTTGACGGGAACCTCTACAACAAAACGGGATCGCACCCGGATTTCAACACAATCAGGGGTTTTGCACCACTTTCCGGGAAAATCGAGAATTCCGGAGTCGGGCAGCCCGACTGAATCCCGTAACCCCAACTTCCCCGGCATACTGCCGGATTCACCGGGAAAACAACAGGCTGGGAAACCTCGGTTGACCTTGCCTCTGCAGTGCCACCGGTTAGAATCCCCGCTTTTGTTTTCTGTCACCTGAGGCCACGCCTCCCGCGTAATTGGATAAATCATCGTACGGACTTCTGTCAAGTCAGTCGTCCTGCCGTTGACTTCGGAACACCGGGCTTCAAGAAGTTTTTGCTCATGAGCACTCCGTTCACATTCTTCCGTCGTCATCAGCAGATCACCATGGTCAGCATCGTGATTCTCTCGATGGTGGCCTTCACCATCAGCGACATGATGTCCAACCAGGCAAATCACTTTGTGATGCTGGGAGTGCTGCTGGGCGGGATCATCATGGGATTCTCCGGCATTCGCCAGGGACGCTGGCTGCAATATGGCATTGGTGGCGCAATTTTCGGTGGTCTGGTCGGCTGGCTGATGCCCGGTACAGTGGCGTCCAGCGACGGCTTCTATCAGGAATCAGCCATCGGTGCTTTCGACGACCAGCGAATTCAGGAAACTGCTACTCGACGAAGCATCTGCAACGCCTTCATGGCACAGGCCTTCAGCAAGGTTTATGGCCCCGGCACAGAACGTTTCGCACCTCAGTTCCGTTACTACACAACGCTGCAGGAAGACGCGATCTTCGGTGAACTGCTGAAGGCCGAAGCTGACGCCATGCAGATCGTTGTGACGGACGAAATGGTGTCAGATTTCATCAATCAGTCAGTCGATGGGCGCCTCTCCGGAAAAGCCTTCGCTGAAATTCGAACAGGATTAAATGTTGGTGGCCTTGCCGTCTCAGAAGACCAACTGTTTGACGCATTCCGCCACGAAATCGCTGCCAGACTGGCGTTCACTCAGCTGTCCCCATCGTCAGCTGCTGTGGCTCAGCCTCCAGGTTTGTATTACGACATGTTCCGCCGCACACAGGTGCGGCAGCGTCTGAATGCTGTGCGTCTGGACGTTGACGCGTTTCTGTCGAAGGTGCCCGACCCATCGCCCGCAGAAATCGAAGCAGCGTTCGCACAGTACTCAAAGAAATTCCCCGGCATGGATGGTCCCGGTTCGCCCGGCTTCCGTCAGTTCAACAAAGCCGCATTGGCCTACCTTGAACTGTCATGGAAGTCCGCTCAGGACGCAGCACCGGCCCCCACGGATGCAGAGATAGAAGCCTTCTACAACGAAAAGAAAGACACGTTCTACCGCAAAGAGCCTGATGAAAAGCCGGCGGACGAGCCAGCAACTCCCGGGGCTGCACCAACGGATCCAGCTGCTCCCGCTACTCCCGAACCAACCAGCCCGGCTCCCGAGGCCCCCAAGGCAGATGCTCCTGCTGCTCCACCTGCAGATGCTCCTGCCGGTGACGCTCCCAAATCAGAACCTGCGCCTGAAGCACCAGCACAGCCTGCTCCTCCTGCTGATCCTGCTCCAGCGCCAGCAGCGGACAGTCCCAAACCTGACGGCAGCTGCCTTCCTGCTGCAGATGAAACCGCAAAACCGGCCGAAGCTGCCCCGGCCCAGGAACAGCCCGCGGCTGCTCCAGCCCCGGCACAAACGGAAACGCCTCCAGCCACACCCGAAACCGCTCCAGCCGAACCCGCACCAGCGCCAGCAGATGCTGCAGCACAGGCACCAGCCGCAGGCACGGATCCGGTTCCGTTCGTGATTCCACCAGTGGAATACCGTCCGCTGGATGATGAGCTGAAGTCGGAGATCCGTGAACAGTTGCACGAAGAACGAATTCGCAAAGCCATCGACGAAAAAATGGACGCCGTAATGTCAGGACTGCGTGAAATCGAACGCAAACGATCGGCCGCACGTCGACAGGTCGTGGACAAGGACCCATCCTTGACCTCCGAACAGATTGCGGCGGCCATGAAGGATGTGCATCAGTCACTGCTGGATGAAATGCGGGAACTCGGCGAAAAACTTGGACTCCGCTTTGTACGCACAGGGCTGCTCAATCGAGTGGATCTGGCAGCCGACGATCAGACTCCGCTCGGACTGGCACTCGGATACACCAGCGGTGCTCCGGTGGCAGACGAAGTCTTCTCAAAGTTTCCACAGCGTGATCAGTGGGAAGATGCCAATCTGTTTGCCAGTGACCGAGCAGTTCGTAATCAGTTTGCGTTGTCCGGTGACGAATCACACTTCGCATGGTGGATCACCGAGTTCTCTGCGGCACATATTCCAAATCTGGAAGATGCGGGAATTCGGGACGAGGTCATCCTGACACTCAAGCGTCAGCAGGCTCGCAAGCTTGCCGAAGAACGCGGCAAAACGCTGGCAAAACTTGTCTCCGATGGACTGGCATTGCCTGAAGCTGAAAGAAAATCCATGTCCGATAGCCTGCAGGGACAGACTGTGCTGGGTGATACAGAATCTGCAGCAGCGGTTGTTCGGCAAACCCAGTTGTTTTCCTGGCTTGAACAGGAATCTGCCCCGCAAATGAGCTTTCAGCAACCACAGCTCCGACTGGGAACTATCAACTGGTCCGATGAATCAGGCGGTGTCCTGCGGTCCGCCGGTGACCGGTTTATGAAGACAGTGTTCGATGATCTGGGACCGGATCAGACAGGAGTGGTTGCCGACGATGAATTGAAAAGCTACTACGTTGTGCAGGTCACGGATCGCATCGGTGACGAGGATGTGCTGCGACAGATGTTCCTGACCGAAGGACGACAGTTCGGCTTCCGCAGCGGAGAAATCTCCGGACTGGTAAGTGGCTTGATCGCTCAGCCTGTCATGAATGACTGGCGGAATACCATCTGGCTGAAATACGGAATTGATCTGTCACAGATGGAAGAGTGATCCGGACGCCTGTCCTGCTGACAATACGATCAGCGGCCTGCAATCCCGAAGTTTTCTCGGGAAGGCAGGCCGTTTTTGTTTGTCGCCTGCCAACTCCGTGTTGACCAGGGAAAAGACATTATCGAGCCGATGCCGGGCCCAGCCGCATGCAGCGGGCCAGATCGTCAAACAGAGCTTCCAGCACCAGCCTGACGGGAGAATTCGCATCGACATGCAGTGTAGCCAGCAGGATTCTGTCAATCAGCACGGCCAGCAGGTCAGAGGCACATCGCAGCCCCAACCTCTGCAACAGAGGATCACCAAGATCTCCACTGCTCATCCTTCGCAGTTTCAAACGTACAGCATCAGCGAGGAAACTGAGCAGCCAGCGAGCATTCTGCCGCTGCTCTTCTGTGCTGCCAGAGATTTTCTCAATGCGGTCAGCGATCTGTTTAGCCACTTCCAGTGGCTTCATTGCTTCGAAGGTGGAAAACTCCCGACCGACCAGTTCACGCAGTTCTCGCAACTCAGGATTCAGTAATTGTTCGGCCTGAGTCAGGCTTCCCTCAGCAAGCAGGGCGGCTGCGCGAGCCTCTTCCTGAGACGCTGCCAGTTCTTTTTCCAGCAGCAGGTGTTCCAGATCTTCCTGCAGCAGCGGAAAGAAGCGAATGAGCTGGCAGCGGGAACGGATCGTTGGCAGCAGAGCTTCCGGGCTGTCACTGATCAGCAGGATCAGAGCATTCGCGGGCGGCTCTTCAAGGGTCTTCAGCAGAGCATTTCCACCGTCAAGGTTCATTCTCTGAGCATCATCAATCACGGCAATCCGCCGTTCGGAGGCCAGCGGCGCTGATGAAAGCTCATAACACAGCCCCTCGCGTCCGCGCTTTTCCGACGAACCAAGGATCAGATCGAGCGGAATCTCTGTTTTGCCCTCAGGCAGTCCGATTTCAAAATAATCAGGCCAGTTGCCCGAGTCAAAACTGCGACAGTTGCGGCATTCGCCACACGCATCAAGGCGACCGGGAGTCGCTGCTGTGCAAAACAGCGACTGAGCAAGCAGGCGAGCGAACAAACGCTTGCCAATACCCGCAGGGCCCGCCAGAACATAGGCATGAGAGAGCCGACCATTCCGCAACGAACGCTCAAACAGCGCACGCTGCTCCTGATGCCCGCGAAGTCTTGTCCAAACTGATGCCATCACTGGAATCCGCCGAAAGTCAGCAATCATCACACCGACTTCGAATTATAGCAGGCAGACAAAAGGAATACAGCAGCCGGACACGATCGACTTTGTCGGTCGGTCGGAGTTGAAGATCAATGGGCTTTTTATCTGGGATTCCGCACCGCTGGTCGGTAAACTCAGGGCCAGCGCGGAAATCGCCCGCCCGTCAAATTGCTTTCGGATCTCAACACATGCGAAATCTCCGTGCCTGCCTCTGCGTCCTGGCATTCTTCAGCTTCCTCTCAACTGAATACCTCGTCGCACAGACGCCAGGCACTGCCACGTTACCTCCGGATCACCCGGAACGGGCCAAACGCGGTCTCGAATTGTTTCGCACAACAGTCCGTCAGATCCTTACAACTCGCTGCCTCGAATGCCACGGTGGTGCATCTGTCAAAAGAGATTTCGACCTCGCCACACGCGAATCGCTGATCAGCAGTGGCTTCCTTGGCGAATCGGCTGAGGACAGCCAGTTGGTACAGCTTATCAAACACGCGGCAGAACCCCATATGCCATGGAAACTGCCCAAGCTTACCGATGCGGAAATCAATAGTATCTCGCGCTGGATTGACCTCGGTGCCCCATACGATTCGCCGCTGGGTAATCGCAGCGAAGCTGCGGTCAGGGAGATGGAAGTTACAGAGAAAGACCGTCAGTTCTGGGCTTTTCAGCCCCTGCAGACCCCCGCACTTCCGGATATCGCATCTGCCGAATGGTGCCGCACTCCAATTGATCAATTCATTCTTGCTCGTCAGGAAGGTGCCGGTCTGAAGCCGAATTCAGACGCTGAAAAACGTGTTCTGATTCGCCGCGCCTATGCAGTACTTCTGGGACTACCTCCCACTCCCCAGGAAGTTGACGCGTTTGTTTCCAGCCAGGACCCACTCGCATGGCCACAACTGATTGATCGGCTGCTGGATTCTCCACAGTACGGTGAACGCTGGGCCCGACACTGGATGGATGTCGCAAGATTCGCAGAGTCGCATGGTTACGAGCAGGACTATGATCGACCTCAGGCCTATTTCTATCGAGACTTTCTGATTCAGGCCTTCAACAGTGACATGCCTTATGATCAGTTTGTCCGCTGGCAGCTCGCTGGAGATGAACTGGCGCCTCAGAACCCTTATGCCATGATGGCCACTGGATTTCTGGGTGCCGGGGCCTTCCCGACTCAATTGACCGAAGCGGAATTTGAGTCAGCGAGGTACGACGAGCTGGACGATATGGTGATGACAACAGGAGTCACATTTCTGGGACTTTCTGTCGGCTGTGCTCGCTGTCACGATCATAAGTTCGATCCGATTCCTGCCCGAGATTACTACTCACTGGCGGCAGCCTTCACGACCACCATTCGCTCAGAAACACAACTCGACCTTGCTCCTGATGAAAATCGACAGCGACAGCTGAAATTTGACAGCCAACTGCAGGCGGCTCAGCAGGCGCTCGATGCCTATCGTGCCACAAGACTGCCCGACCAGCTGACGAACTGGCTGCAGCAGCATCCGGATGAAAAGTCGGCCGGAGTCTGGGAAACGCTGCATGTGAAAGAAATAAAATCGAGTGCCGGAACATCTTTCCAGCCACAGTCCGATGGCTCCATCCTGTCGGTCGGAAGTGCTCCAGCCAAAGAAGTCATCACAATCACAGGAGAAAGTGTTCGCAGCTCGGTCGTTGCTGTTCGCCTTGAGGCACTGACGCATGCCAGCCTGCCTCAGAATGGCCCAGGCCGAGCCCCGAACGGAAACTTTGCACTCGGTAACATTGCAGTGACAGCAGCCTCTGCAGCCAGTCCTTCCACAACAGCATCTCAGACAATTCGCCTGACCGCAGCCCGGGCTACACATCAGCAGGATGCCGGCGAGTTGTCTGTGGCAGCGTCCATCGACGACCGGGAAGTTTCGGGGTGGGCTGTCGATTCAGGCGGCATCGGTCGAGACCAGGCAGCCGTGTTTGATTTCGCTCAGCCAGCGGATCTGCAGGGCCCCATACGCTGGACCATCACCCTGACTCTGAATCATCCAAATCCGCAGCATACTCTTGGCAGATTCCGACTGGCGGTAACCGATCGTCCGCAGGTGCCGGCAACGGTCGGATCAGACAGCCTCAGTGGCACCGTGCTTGCCGCTTTGAAATCCGTTCGTACCAGCGGTGACCGTTCGGGTGAGCAGTGGAAGACGGCGCTGGATTGGTTTGCCGGAATTGATCCCGAGATGCTGCAGCTGCAGCAGGCGGTTGCTGACCTGAACAAACAGGGACCAGGACTGCAGCTGGCCACCGTTATGGTCACAAGTGAAGGGCTGCCACATCTGCGACATCATGCCGACGATCGTGGTTTCCCGCATTTTTATCCGGAGACGTGGCTGCTGAAACGAGGTGACGTGCACCAGAAACAACAGGTCATGCAAGCCGGGTATCTGCAGGCACTGATGCCCTCTGATTCTCAAGTATCTGACTGGAGCGTACAGGCACCGGAGGGATGGACTCGCACCAGTTATCGCCGTGCCTCACTGGCGAACTGGATGACAGATCCCAATCGCGGTGCTGGAAAACTTGCAGCCCGGGTCATCGTCAATCGACTGTGGCAGCATCACTTCGGTCGTGGCCTCGTCGCGACACCGAATGATTTTGGAGTTTCCGGCGAACGACCATCACATCCGGAGCTACTGGAGTGGCTGGCCAGTGACCTCGTGCAGCATGGCTGGAAACTGAAACGACTGCATCGTCTGATCATGACCAGCAGTGTCTGGATGCAGTCGGGGGATTCTGATGAGGCGCGAGCACAGCTTGATCGTGAAAACACACTGCTGTGGCGTCGCAGTCCTATGCGACTTGAAGCCGAGGCTATACGTGACTCCATGCTGTCGGTCAGCGGACTTCTGGACCCGCAGCAGTTTGGCCCTGGAACCCTTGATCAGAATATGCGCCGTCGCAGTATTTACTTCTTCATCAAACGCAGCCAGTTGATACCGATGATGATGCTGTTTGACTGGCCGGAGCACCTTGTCAGTATTGGACAACGTCCTGTAACCACTATTGCACCACAGGCCCTGATGTTCATGAATAGTCCGCAGAGCCGACAGTGGGCTACCGCATTTGCCGCTCGCCTGCCAGCCACAAGTCCCGCCGAATCGGTTCAGGGAGCCTGGCGGATCGCCTTCGGCAGACAACCGGCGGCCGCTGAAATGCAGGCGGCCCTGATGTTCCTTAAAAATCAGGAAAATCAGCACTCCGGCCGGCCCGGAAACCCCCAGCAGCAAGCCCTGACGGACCTCTGCCAAACCCTTTTCAGCATGAATGAATTCATTTATTGCGAGTGATTTGCGGGGAAAACAGCCAAATTTCGACTGTCAGGAGCATTTCACGTCAACCTGTCCCCCGACTTGACCGTGATTCCCTGTATTTTTTATACTACGGGGCTTCTTTGGCCCCAGTTTTTCGGTCTCAATGGAAAGTCCCGACGATGTCGGATCCGCAATACGTCAACCGTGAAGATGAAGTACAATTGGCAAAGCTCCTGCGGGAATCCGGTCCGTGGATGCAGCGTCATGGGACTTCTCTGATCTATGTCGCAGCTGCAGTACTGGCTGCCTCCGCCGTCTACGTCTACGTCTCTCGCCAGCCTCCCGCCACCGCCAGGGAATCCGCACTGCTGCTGGCCGCCAATACGCCCGAGCAGTACGCGGACGCGGCTGATAACTCGGTCGGCACTCCTATCGGCAATTATGCTCGGCTTCGCGAAGCCGAGATGATCCTGCAGAATGCACTGTCCAGCCTGTTCACCAATCGCAAGGTCGGCACGGAAGAACTGGACAAGGCCGAAAAAACATTCAAACGCCTTGAAGACAGTCGAGACCTGACCAACGATATTCGGCTCCGACTGCTCGTCGGTCTGGCTCGAATCGCTGAGTCTCGCTGTGACGGCCAGGAGGCCTCGGTCAAAACCGCCGTCGAGGCATGGGACCAGGTTGTGACGTCATTCCCCAGTGAAAAGACGTTCGTCGAACTTGCAGAAACGCGAAAAAAGAAGCTCGATCAGCAGTCCACGAAAGACTTCTACGCATGGTTCCAGAAGCAGGATCCCAAGCCGGCCGATGAAACCGGACTGCCGCAGGACGGCCCCGGAAATGTGCCACCCGTGCCACAGTTCCCTACAATTGATCCACTCAAGAATCTGTCCCCAACCTTGAACCCAGGGACGCCAGCAGAGGAACCTAAGGCTGAGGAACCTAAGGCTGAAGAACCTAAGGCTGAGGAACCCAAGGCCGAGGAACCCAAGGCTGAAGAGCCCAAGGCTGAAGAGCCCAAGGCTGAAGAGGCACCTGCTGCTCCAGAGAAATCCGGCGAATGACCCCGGACGGGGATGAGCTGCTTTCTGAAGATGACAGCGAGTTGCCACCAGCTGTGGTTGCGGCCCAGGCAACATCGCCGATCAGTTTGACTGTTGAAGCGCGGGCTCATGGCTGGAGAATCGATCACTATCTTGGTCGGTTGTTCCCCAACCATAGTCGGGCCCAGCTGCAGCGGATTATTGAATCCGGTGGTGTTCAGCTGAACGGACTTCCTCCGAAGTCTTCCCGGCGACTGCGAGTCAATGATCGACTTGACGTCGTCCTGACTGATGCTGAACGGCCCGGCATTGATCCTGAAGATCTGCCGTTACAGATTCTTTACGAAGATCAACATTTCATTGTCGTCAATAAAGCTGCCGGGATGGTTGTCCATCCGGGACGTGGCAGTTCCCGCGGAACACTGGCAGCCGCGCTGCAGTTCCACTTCGACCAATTAAGCGATACAGCCGGGCGATTGCGGCCCGGTATTGTCCATCGACTCGATCGCGATACGACCGGTGTCATTATTATTGCGCGGGACAATCAGATACATCAGAAGATCTCTCGCCAGTTCGAACAGCGAGAAGTTCGCAAGGAATACCGCGCTATTGTTCGCGGAGTCCCGGAGCTGGCATCTGACTACATTCGGACATTTATGTGCGTACATCCTCGCGTTCGCGAGAAAATGATGGTCTGTCCCGAGGGCGGAAACGCTCGCGAGGCCGCAACTTTCTACCGCACGGCCGAATCTTTCGGACGATTTGCACTGATGGATCTGCACCCAAAGACCGGTCGCACTCATCAGCTGCGAGTCCACATGCAGCACATCGCCACTCCGATCGTCGCTGATCGACTCTATATCGGCACTACAGAGCTCAGAAAATCGGACGTCCTGCAGACTCAGCGCCCCGTCCCGGGATCAGCGGAGGATATCTCTGATGTCCTGATCGCCCGTCAGGCGCTGCATGCCTTCCGACTGACGCTGCAGCATCCGGTCACAGGAAAAGAAATGACCTTCGAAGCTCCACTGCCTGATGACTTTCTGAGAACGCTTGAGTTTCTGCGTACGCATTCCCGCCGTAATCACAACTGAAGGCCTGTCAGCCCCACAACTTGGCAATCCTGCGGCGAATTTCAGCTGTATCGCCTTTGACCAGGCCTCCCGCAGCACCCGCCTCGCCACTGCTCGACGTCAGTCCATGGGAAACCTGCTCCATCAGGGACAGAATCTTCGGTGGCAGAAACCTCGTGATCTTGCTCAGAGAATGCTGATCACTGCGATGCCGATTATGGAAGTAATATCTTTCAGGACGCAGTACCGTGAGATGATTCCTTGCACGGGTCATCGCCACATAGAACAGACGCCGCTCTTCTTCGATCTCTTCCGCACTGCCGGTTGCCATATCAGCTGGAATATTGCCATCAGCCGCGTGAATGACATGCACGGAATCCCATTCCAGTCCCTTCGCGGAATGGATCGTACTGAGAATCAGAAAGTCTTCGTCCAGCAGTGGATCTGCCGGCAATTCCTGAGTTGAGGCAGGTGGATCCAGCGTCATTTCCGTCAGAAACTGCTGCCGACTTTCGTATCGCACGGCGATTGCTTCAAGCTGCTTCAGATCATTGATACGAGCCGGCGCATTTTCATATGTCGAATGCAGCAATGGTTCATAGTACTGACGAACAGCATGGATATCGGCACTGACTCCGCCTTCACCCTTTCTTCCACGCGACTCAAGCCGACGCAACAGCTGCAGCAGCTGCGGCCAGAGATCCTGCAGGGCTGCCGGCGGTCCCCAGCCATCCCACGCATCAAATCGCCCTTCTGACTCCCGCAACTGGTCCAGCAGACGCGCTGCTTTCGACTGCCCGATACCCGGCAACAACACCAGAATCCGGAAGCCTGCTATGGAATCCAGTGGATTCTCGGCCAGCCGCAGAAACGAAATCAGATCCTTGACATGGGCCGTTTCCAGAAATCGCAGCCCACCGTACTTCACGAACGGTATGTTTCGCCGCCCCAGAGCAGCCTCCAGCGTCATACTGTGATGGGACGCTCGGAACAGCACCGCCTGCTGCTTTAATGCGACACCCTGTTCACGCCGTTCCAGAATCCGCTCGATCACATGTTCACACTGAGCATCTTCATCGGCACAGGTCACAAATCGAGGTACTGCTCCAGGCCCCCGCGTTGACCATAACTCCTTGTGATGCCTTTCAGCTGCCTCAGCAATCACACAATTGGTCACGTCCAGTATCTTCTGAGTACTGCGGTAATTCTGCTCAAGTGCAATCAATTCCGTACCCGGATAGTCTTTGGGGAAATCCAGAATATTTCGAACCGTGGCAGCCCTGAAAGAATAAATCGACTGTGCATCATCACCCACAGCCGTCAGACCAATCCCATCCGGACACAGATTCTTCAGGATCTGAGCCTGCAGCACATTCGTATCCTGATACTCGTCTACCAGAATCCGACTGAACTGCTGCCGGAAAACTCGAGCTCCGGATTCGTCGGCCGCCAGCGCATTCCAGAACAGCAACAGATCATCAAAGTCCAGTACACGCTGTCGCTCTTTCGTTTCTGTGTACAGATTGAACAGTTCGCCCAGACGCGACTGATGCTCAAGACACCACGGAAACCACTGCTCAAGAACACGCGGCAGCTCCTGCTGGGTATTGATACAGCGACTGTAGATATCCAGACATGTGCCCTTCAGCGGAAATCGATTCTCGCTCTTCGGCAGCTTCAGTTCCGTCCGCGCAAGATTCAGCAGGTCTTCAGAATCTCCGCGATCCATGATGGTGAAATCCGGATGCAGTCCGATCAGATGACCATGCCGACGCAGCAGAGCAGAAGCAGCCGAATGAAAGGTACCACCACAGATCCGCCTGATCGCCGACTTCTGCACCAAAGCAGTGTCCCGTACCTCCCCAGCACCAAGCGTCGATGTAATCTGCTCGACTCGCCGCAGCATTTCAGCGGCCGCTCGCCTTGTGAAGGTCAGCAGCATGATGCTGGCCGGATCAGTTCCGGATGCCACCTGCCATGCCACACGATGAGCCAGTGTCGTAGTCTTGCCCGTCCCCGCTCCCGCAATGATCAGCAGCGGCGCTGTGCCATGCATTGCCGCTGCCAGCTGTTGCGGATTCAGAGACGCCAGAAATGTCGGTACAGCGGAAGACTCACCCGCGATTGTCATGCAACACCAGCAGCCAGAGTTTCAGAATTGCCCAATGAACCAACAGTTACGGAATAAATGCCAGCTCATTACTGTTCAACAACGCTCGGCAGAATGATTCCAGCCCATCTGTTTCCACAAATGCAGTCGCTTCCCGTAATTCGTCGTCAGTTGCTGAACGCCCAAAACACAACTGCCACGCTCGCTCTGCCTGCTGCGGGATCGCCGCGCCAGCCTCACGCCGCAGTCGCTCCGCCAGAATCTCAGACTGCTGCCGCATAAAACTGCTGTTGAACAGATTCAGCGCCTGCAGGGGCGTCGTCGATCGCGTTCGCCGAGGAACCGACGTGGAACCATCCGGACAATCAAAGACTCCAAACACTGACTCACGCTCCAGTCGCACCTTCGTCTGATACACCATCCGCCGCCAGTCCTCAGGACCATAATTCTGCCTCGGGAAATAGTGCCGCACATTCTCAAGCTCAACCTGAAATGCACTGAAGCCCGGACCATACATTTCAGTACGCAGAACTCCCGCAACCTGCAGAATACAGTCCCGCAGCGGCTCAGCCTCAAGACGACGCGATGGAAAACGCCACAACCACTCCGTACCCCCGTCTCGATCCATCCCATCAGCTCGCGGAATACTGCTTTGACGATAAGTCCGCGACAACAGAATCAGACGATGAATGTGCTTCAGTGACCAGTTGTGCTCCATCAGCTCCATGCTGAGCCAGTCCAGCAGCTCCGGGTGAGTTGGCCGCGCACCAGCTGTTCCGAAATCGCTGGGAGTCGATACAAAACCACGACCAAAATGAAACTGCCACAGACGATTCACGATCACTCGCGCCGTCAGTGGATTCTCAGAGGATGTCATCCAGTTCGCCAGTGCCAGTCGCCGCTGCTGCTCCGGCGCATCAGTGCCCAGACCAAGTGACCCCAGCGCCGATACGGTATCCGGATCCACAACTTCTCGCTGAGCTGAAGGCTCTCCACGAAACAATCGATGCGTTGGACCAGGCTGCTGAAAAGTCCCCGCATAAACAACCCCCGAAGACTGCAGCAGACGACGTCGCGACTGCAGCAAACTCAGCTCCGCCTGTAACTTCAACAGCCCATCTCTGGCCACCAACGGGACCCCCGAAAAGTCATACTCCGGCTCTGCTGGCTCCACACCAGGTACGGCACGACCAGCCTCCGAAGCCACCAACTGCCACTCACCCGCCTCCTCAGCCACTTCAAACCTGTACCTCGTTGCCAGTCGATCCCCAAACCGCCCCTCACGATCACGGGACCAGACAATCCGACTGATCTCCCTAACCTGCGGAAACTCCAGCATCACCCAGCCTTTACCAGGCTCATTCGAAATCCAGCTGCGCGCATTTCCCGGAACACCGTCATTCAGATGCTTCAACTGATGAATCTCGTAGCCCGGCAGTGTCCCCGAGGCCGTCAGTCTGACACCTGTCGCCGCTGCAGCAACATTCTCCGAACCACTGAAGACTTCCAGCTCATCCACACAGGGCTCGCCTGAATTTGAAGCCAGAATTGTGAATCGCAAAAACCGCGCTCGCACAGGCGCGAATGTCTCCTCATTCCCTCGGACACTGACCGCCTCACGCAATACCTCGCCTCCCTTGCGATACGGCCTCAGCTGCTCGTGCAGCTCCCGAATCCTGTCTGCACTCTGCTGCAGCTCTCGAGTCGCCTCAGCAGTCTCAGGAAGCCGACGTTCACCATGCTGAACGCCCGCAAAAATGGCCTGCATTGCATAGTAATCACGCTGCTGAATCGGATCGAATTTATGGTTGTGGCAGCGAGCACAACCAACGGTCAGCCCCAAAAATGCAGTCGACGTCGTACCAATCATGTCATCCAGCTCATTCTGACGCTGCATCAGAGTCAGATTAATGTCCGGACTCTTCACAAGGTCATACGGCCCCGCCACGAGGTAGGCAGTGGCCTCCGGAGCCCCCAGCAGATCGCCCGCCAACTGCTCCCGGACAAACTGATCGTAAGGCTTGTCTGCATTCAATGAACGGATCACATAATCCCGATATGGCCACGCATTCGGTCGCTCTCGGTTCGTCTCAAATCCATTCGTTTCCGCAAATCGCACTAGATCCAGCCAGTACCGAGCCCACCGCTCGCCATAATGCGGACTCTCCAGAACCTTCTGAACCAGATGCTCCCACGCGGCTGGATCCTGATCCCGCTCAAACGCCTCGACCTCCTCATACGTCGGCAGCAACCCCAGCATGTCCAGATACAATCGCCTGATCAGGTCGCGGCGAGTCGCCTCCGGATTTGGTGACAATTCATGCGCCTGCAACCCCTGCAGCACAAATCTGTCAATGACCTCCGCTGACCACCCGCTATCCACATCCGGAACAGTCGGTCGAATGACCCTCTGGAAGGCCCAGTGATCCATTCCCGGTCGTTCCGCAGCATCCTCCGGCTCTGCAGCAGCGGACCACTCAGCCCCCTCGTTAATCCAGCGACGGAGCAGGGCAGTATCCGCATCAGAAAGGGCCGCTGCCGGTTCGGGTGGCATTCGCCGGCCAGCTTCACGGCCCTGCACAAGCTGCAGCAGATGACTACCCTCGGCATTTCCCGGAACCAGTGCCGGCTCACCTGAATCCCCCCCACGCAGTACCGCGCTGCGACGATCAAGTCGCAGACGAGCCTCCTGCTGATCAGGTCCATGACAATCCCAGCAGTGCCGCTGCAGCAGAGGACGGATCTGCAGCTCATATGACACCTTCTCCTGAGCTTCAGCACTGGTCACCAGACACCACAGCAACAGAAAACTGCCCAGAAATAATCGGACTGTACTGCCTTGAAAGACAGACCGACTTCGTCCGCTGCAGAATCTATGTTTACTACTCATCTGAACGTCACCCACAACAAAAGCCGCCGTTTCAACCACGCACAACCTGCCAGCGAATATGATTTACAGCCGACTTCTCCAACTTCATCGGTCGCAAGTCGCGAAAATACCGGGCGATCTCAGAAATTGACTCAGTCTGCACCTTCCCCTGATGCACATACAACAGATAGCGCAGCTGCAGCGGAACGTCCTCAGTTGTCAACTGCGCAGAGTTCAGGCATGGTGATGCACACATCCAGCCGTCATCCCGCACATGCCAGCACGTTGGCTGTCCTGGATTCTCCGGATGATCAAGGTAGGTGATGCCCTCCCAGTCATCACTGTTACGCTGAGTCGGGCCACTGTAATCCATCCACTCCGACGGCCCCGCAAACAACTGCTTTTCACCCTGAACACCGTGACTGCCTGTCAGCATGCCGCCCCCGAAAAACGCTGACACACTCTTAGCCACACGCACAGCCAGAAAGCCGAAGTTCGTTTTCGCAAATTCCAGTGACGATGCAGTCGGCAGAAAGCGACTCTGTAACTCCAGTGTGTACTCACCAGCATCCTGCCATGGGCGTAACTCCACGATCAATTCCTGGCGCAGCAAAGGAGCCGGATTGTGACCGTCAAACCAACCCAGTTCCACAGCCATCCGACAGAAGTCCGCACCGTCCTCAATGGCAAACCATTGCAACTGTCGCACAACAGCCCCACTGCTGTTCCCCCAGAAATCAATCCCCAGCACTTTATTGTGAGCAAACCAGATCGACTGGTGATGATCATGATCCGGAGCTCCCGGATGCCCCATCCTCGTCAGATGAGCCCCTGACGGAGCCAAAACCGGAAAGAAACACGGACGCGGGTAGTCCTGACCGAAATTCCAGCGCAACACCTCACGATCCTCGATTTGAAACGAGATCTGATGAGGAATCCCTGGGACAACTCGGCAACGCGGGGGACTCATAATACCTGCCTTTCCTTGAACTCTGCCGAAACCTCGGGATGCCTCCGGTCGTCCGGCAACCGTAATTATACGACACGCCCCCCTGCAGACAAAATCATCGCGACTGCAGTTTGCCCCAGTCTCTGATCACACCGATCTCTCAGCTTCGCTGGTAAGATTCCCGGACATCTGCCATCCTCATTCAATTGCCCGCGATTCCGGTCATCAGTCCCTTTGAGGTTGTCCCATGAAATCGCATCCGAATCGTCGACTCATGCTGCAGGCCTGCACGGCCGCTGCCACGCTGACAATCACAAAATCAGCCCAACTGCTCTCAGCGGCCAGCCACTCGCAACTCGGCTGGCGTGCCGGAGTCTCTCGCGAAATCATTACGCCGGAAACCGCTGTCTGGCTTGCAGGCTACGGTTCAAGACGAGCTCCCGAAGGCAAACTGCATGACCTTTGGATGAAGGCGATTGCTCTTGAAGCACCAGATGGCACGCGTGTGCTGCTGATCACCAGCGACTTTCAGGGCGTCCCGGCCTCGATGAGCAATCGCGTTTTCGAAAGGCTTGCTCGACTGCATGGGCTGCAACGCGAGCACATCATGTTTACGTTCTCGCACAATCACTGCGGACCACGACTTGGTGATGACCTCATCGATTACTACCCGGTGGACGCTGAGCAGGAGGAACTGGTACGACAGTACACTGACCTGATGGTGGAACGAACTGTGAAACTTGCAGGGGCCGCCCTGCAGGACCTGCAACCGGCCACACTCAGCCACGGCAGCGGACATACAACGTTTGCCGTGAACCGTCGCAACAATCGCGAAGCCGATATTCCGGACCTCCTCGCACGCGGAGTCCCGCTTACCGGTCCCGTCGATCACTCCGTGCCGGTTCTGAAAGTCACCCGTTCCGATGGCAGCATCGCCGCGATTCTCTTTGGCTATGCCTGCCACCCCACAACACTCAGTTTCACACAGTGGTGTGGTGACTATCCCGGCTTCGCACAGCTGCAACTGGAACAGGCATTTCCCGGAGCCACCGCCATGTTTGTCAACACCTGTGGTGGAGATCAGAACCCGCTGCCGCGACGCACTGTGGAGCTCTGCGAAAAATACGGCACGATGCTGGCCACCGCAGTACGCGAAACGCTCCAGCAAACACTGCAGCCGGTGACACCTCGGCTGCGTACCGCGTTTGAACTGATTGATCTGCCCTATCTGCAGGTAATCACTCGCAATGAATTGCAGCAGGCTGCCGATTCTGATCAGGGAATTCGAGGACGCTGGGCCCGCAGACTGCTTGCCAGACTGGATGCTGGAGACACCTTTGCGTCCGGTTCCCCATACCCACTGCATGTCTGGCTGCTGGGAACAGAACTGAAGTGGATCGGCATGGGCGCTGAAACCGTTGTGGATTATGCCCTGCGATTCAAACAGACGTGGGGAGCAGGTACGTGGGTACTCGGATACTCCGATGATATGCTCGCCTACATCCCCAGCCGACGGGTCTGGGAAGAAGGTGGCTACGAGGGTGGCAGCAATCTTTACGAGTACGGTCGCCCGGCTTTGAGATGGAATGGCGATATTGAGGATCGGATCGCTACGGCTGTTGAACGCCTGTTTCAGAAAGCTGATCAACAGGCAGACTGAACCACCACACAAACGGGATCGACGGTCGCCTGACTCATGTCCGCACACTCCACTTCTTGCCCGCGATTTCATACGCTGCAGCCTGACAGCAATCCTTCAACCCAGAACGGGAGTTATCATCGTGAAGAATCTGACCATCATGTTTCTCGCAGCCACAGCGCTGCTCTCTGCTCGCGCCAGTCAGGCACAGGAATGGAAAAGCGGCGTCGAGTGGCAGGAACCACCACTTGTCACCCCCGGCGCCTCTGATCACGCACCTCCATCAGATGCTGTCGTGCTGTTCGATGGCAGTAACCTTGACGCATGGGAAAATGGCGACAAGTGGCTGGTTCAGGATGGTATTGCAACCGCTCAGCAGTCCGCGATTACCACTCGTCAGCATTTCGGTGATATTCAGTTGCACATTGAATGGTCGGCCCCTGCAGAAATCCGCGGGGAAGGGCAGGGGCGAGGCAACAGTGGCTGCTATCTGATGGGCCTCTATGAAGTCCAGATCCTCGATTCCTTTCAGAACCAGACTTACTTCGACGGTCAGGCCGGTTCGGTCTACAAACAGATGCCTCCAATGGCGAACGCCATGCGCAAGCCGGGCGAATGGAATACCTATCAGATCGTCTTTAACTCGCCCCGTTTTCTGGGTAACGGCGATGTGGACAAACCAGCCAGCGTAACACTGATTCAGAACGGCGTCCTGCTGCTGAACCACTTCGAACTGTACGGTCCCACCAGCTACACAGAGGCTCCGCACTACAAACCACACGCTGAGACCGGGCCGATTTCACTGCAGTTTCACGGTGATGCTGTTCGCTTCCGTAACATCTGGCTGCGCGAACTGAAACCACCTGTGGGCCGACGAGTTTCAGCCCCATTCAATATCCAGCCAGCCCCCAAACCAGCAGAACCAAAGCCGGAAGCAGCTGCACCGAAATAATCTGGCCCCCTGAACAGATGCAGAGGTCTGACGCCCGGTAGGGTGTCAGACTGCGTCTCCGCCGGAATACAGGGGCTCGATCACATTCCCCTGGTTCAGATGCACCGGACGACTGAGCCTGTCGCGAACAACGGAATGCGGTTCGATCCCGAGCGCTGAGTAGACCGTGGCCCCCAGATCATCAGGGGAGTACGCAGTGGAATCCGGGTACGCCCCGATTTCATCGGAACGACCAATCACCTTGCCCCCCTGTACACCGGCCCCGGCAAACAGACCGGTAAAGCACGGCCCCCAGTGGTCGCGCCCCCCGTCACCATTGATCTTCGGTGTTCGCCCGAATTCTCCCAGCATGATCACCATCGTTTCCTGCAGCAGCCCCCGCTCGTCCAGATCATGCAGCAATGCCGAAACACCACGATCCAGTGGCGTCAGCAGACGATCTCTCAGCGTCTGGAATATTGCACTGTGACTGTCCCAGTTCTGAACCGGTCCCATATTCGCCTGCACGATCGGCACACCCGCCTCGACCAAACGCCGAGCCAGAAGCAACGACTGCCCGAATGCATGTCGACCATACCGATCACGAACCGCATCCGGTTCTCGCTGCAGTTCAAATGCCTGAGTCAGGCGACCTGCGGACAGCATACTGAAAGCCAGCCGCTGATCCTCAACCATACGAGCTGCTGCCAGTGCCTCGTCGTTCGGACCTGATCCTGCCTGCAGATCCTGCAACAGCTGACGTCGACTGTCCAGTCGAGTCTGATCCAGCCCCTGGATCAGCGACAGAGATTCGACCCGAAAATCCGCACGCGACGGATCACCCACAATCTGCCACGGATCATACTTTGGCCCCAGGAAGCCGGCATGCTGACCGGGCCACGTAAGCGGAGCAGACATCAGATATGTTGGCAGATTCACACCATTCGGGATTCCATCGGAACGGGGCCGGAGAAACTCACAGCCCGCCGAATAACATGGCCAGTCGTCCCGCGAGGCAACTTTGTCGAAAAAACCACCCGGCTGCAGATGCCCGGTCAGGACATGATGAGTGGACATCAGATGATTGTTGTCCTTGTGAGACAACGTGCGGACCAGTGCGTACTTGTGGGCCAGCGTGGCAAGTCCCGGAAGATGCTGACAGATCTGAGTTCCGGCGACCGAAGTTGCTATCGGACTGAAATCACCACGCACCTCAGCGGCAGCCTCTGGCTTCATATCCAGTGTATCGTGGTGGCTGATGGCACCGGTACAAAACACAATGATCAAAGATTTGGCACGGGGCTGGCTGACTGCCCGTGGTAACTGGCGAGCCGCTGCCAGTTGGTCCATCGAGCAGGCCAGCAGACCCGACCAGCCAATCTGCAGCAACTGCCTGCGACGAATGATGGAGTTGGCCGAATTCAGCGGAGTAGGCTGCTTCACGAAAAACATCCGGAGCGTTGACGAGGTGGGACCACAACGAACCTCGTGTTCGAGTGGCAGTGTATTCCGGGGGGACTCGCAGAGTCTAATTCAATGCTCGACGGGAATGAACAAAAAATGGATCGGAATGCGTCGACTGAGCTGAAACCGGGGAAATCACCGAATCCTGAATCACCTGTAACGGAGAAAACTGAACAGAAATCGCCCTGAGAAATGGCGGATTCCGGCCCATCGGCACACGGCTTGCGGCTAGAATTTGTCGTGCTGGATACCGTCGTATTGGCAGACTGGCCCTTGCAACACGGGAAATTGGATATGTACGGGTACTTCTTCGATTCGCAATACCTGCTGCTGGTTCTGATTCCGGGCCTCATCATGTCCGGCCTTGCCAGCCTGATGGTGAAATCCTCCTTTGCTCGCTACTCCCGTCAGCGCACCCAGCGCGGCATCACCGGTGCCCAGGCTGCCCAGTTACTGCTGCAGAACGCCGGTATCTATGACGTCCGGATTGAACGTGCCCACGGACTGCTCAGTGACCACTACAACCCGGTCACTCGGACCCTCGCACTCTCAGAATCCGTCCACGACAGTACCTCAGTAGCCGCAATGGGCGTGGCGTGCCATGAAGCCGGGCATGCAATTCAGCATGCCGATCACTACGGTCCACTCTGGCTCCGCTCTTCACTGGTCCCCATCGTCAGCTTCGGCTCGCATGCTTCCGAAATGCTGCTGCTTCTTGGATTCGTCCTGCACGCCCGTCCGCTGCTCATCGCTGGTGTACTGGCTTTTGCCACGATCGTTCTGTTTCAACTGATTACGCTCCCAGTGGAATTCGATGCGTCAGCACGAGCAAAGCGTCTGTGCCGCGAATATGGGATCGTAACAGAAGCCGAAGCAGTGGGAGTGGGACGTGTCCTCAATGCAGCAGCACTGACCTACGTCGCAGCCTTCGTCACCAGCCTGCTGACGCTGCTCTATTACCTCATTCGACTTGGATTGCTGAACAACAACCGCAATGATGACTGAGCGCAGGGCAGGGCAGGGCAGGGCTGCTGAACGCCACGTACGGTGCTGCGGCCTGCGTCATCGCGCCGCCTGTCGCTCCCCGGACTCCAGCCACGCCTCAGAAAAGACTGAGTGCTTCATCGATTTTCCGCCACTGACGAAGTAGCTGTAAACTGCATGGATCTGGCCATCCCGCGTCTGAATGATGCAGGGATAATGAGCTGACCCATCAGACAAATCCTCCAGCAGCCTTTTCCACTTCCACGTTTTTCCCTCATCATCTGACATGCTGACGGCCAGTCGTCCGCGTCCCTCGCGCGCATCGTTGTGTATCAGCAGCCAACGGCCACTCTGCAGGCAAATACCATCCAGACCGGATCCCGGATTAGGCAGAGTGGACACCATGACAGGCCCCCACGTCACGCCGTCGTCAGAAGATTCGGCATAACGGATATGACCGGTAAAACCGTTTTCCCTCATCCACGCCGTCACAGTGCCATCAGACTTCTGCAGCACTGTCGGCTGAATTGCCCCAAAACCGAGCAGTGGTTTTCCCGCGAACCACGTTCGGCCCCCATCATCACTGATCGCCATGATCGACAGGGAAAAAGTGTCCGTGTAAAGTGGCAGCAGGATTCGACCAGACTTCAGAACCGTGGGTTTACATCGTGGCTGCCAACCCATGCGCTGATACATTTTCTGACTCAGCCTTTCTCTCGCCACATTGATGGACGCCATTTTCTCGGGGGGCAGGGGAGGCAACAGTGCCAGCGTCTGGTCCAGCACCCGAACAGCCTCAGCGGAGAAATCATCCGGTTTCAGCAGGATTGTCTCATCGCGGTTCCACACCGGAGCCCCCTCGCCAATCGGTTGATCCGAGACTTTCATGCGAGTCAGGCAGGATTCCCAGGTATTTGCGATAATCACCGGCCAGAACAAAAACAGCCGTCCCTCACGATCTGCCATCAGCGCTGTGTTGCAATCGGGGAAGCCGGGAGTATCCGCCAGTAAAAACGAGGGGCTCCATTGAGCCTTCCCGGCAGTCCGCCGCGCACCCCAGACCGCCACATCATCCGCCTGACGCTCGCCACTGCCACGATACCATGAAACCAGCAGATCGCCGTTGCTCAGTTCGGCAATCCCGGGTGCATGATTGTGCTGACCGTGCAGCGGAAAAATCAGTTCGGAAACCGGTTCCTGACCGGCACTTACCCGCGACGCCACCAGCCAGCAAAGGTACAGCACAACGCAGAATCGCCATCGAAACACGCTCAGATTCACGAAAAACCTCAGTTTCCGCACCACGATTGACCTCGGCAGTCGCAGACCTGCCGATATGAAGGATGACCAGAAGGACGTCGGAGCAGGGCGGATCCCCACGCACTACTCTCGTTCCCAATTTTGCGGTGTCAGAATCGAAATGTCGAGTGTTCAAAGAACACCGGTAGGCAGGCAACTCGGAAGAATTGCTTCGATTTTCCCATGCCGAATCTTCCATTTTGGCGGAAAATTCAGAGAATCTTTGGCAGGATGCCTGCGGTCCTTTCTTTTCCCATTTTTCCCGGAGGTACGTGATGACTTTCCTGACCAGACCGCGTCGCGGTTTCACCCTGATCGAACTGCTGGTGGTGATCGCCATCATCGCGATCCTTGTGGCCCTGCTGCTGCCGGCCGTCCAGCAGGCTCGCGAAGCCGCTCGTCGCACACAGTGCAAAAACAACCTGAAGCAGCTGGCGTTGGCAACACACAACTACCACGACGTTGCTAATATGTTCCCACCGGGATACATCTTTGCGCCTCCGAACCTCGTGACACGCTCAGCCTTCACTCTGCTGCTGCCGTATATCGAGCAGACCAATCTGTACAACTCGATTGATTCGTCGGTCCCCATGATGAACGGTCCGACGGGATACAACACAACCATTCAAGCCCAGAACGTGGTCGCTGCGGCCACCGTGATTCCGGCATTCCTCTGCCCGTCCTCGGTTGGACCAACAACCGACGACTACATGTATCCCGCCAATGCCTTTGCAACCGGTGTTCCGCCTATGAATATGACGTGGAAGGGTGGTCGCACAGACTACGGTGGCACAACTGGTATTCGTGGTGTGTACGGAAACATTGCCTACAACAATAATCAGGGTGGTGACCGTGATGGTTGCCTGACTGCAGCCGGACTCGGTGGCAGTACGTCGCGCATGCGTGACGTCACTGATGGTACCTCAAATACGCTGATGTTCGGCGAACGCACAGGTGGCGTGAAGCTGTACTACAAGTCCACACCCGCTACAAATCTCCCGGCAGTTCTGGGCGTTACCAACGGTGGCTCATGGTCAGATGCCCTGGCATTCGAACATTGGCTGCAGGGTTCACTGTATGATGGCACCGGACTCGGTGGCGGACCTTGTGCAATGTGCACCAATATCCGTGGCAACGGATTCCACAGCTTCCATACCGGTGGCTGTCAGTTTGCACTTGTCGACGGCTCCGTTCGATTCATCAGTGAAAACGTCGCAGCCTCTGTATTCGCTTCCACCGTCACCAAGAAGAAGGGCGAAATCACAGGCGAGTTCTGATCAGCACTGGCCCGTCTGAATGTGCCGGCACCTGACTGCAACAGCGTGCAGCTCCCATGGGACCACGCTGTTGCTTCTCAGACAGCCGGCTTTTCGTTTTGATGCCGTGTTTCAGGGCCCACTGGCCCGCCCCTCAACAATGGATCCTCACATGCAAACACGATTCTCCATTATTTTTGCCGCACTGCTGCTGATCGCCGGTTGTGGTGAAGCCCCCAATCGCAAAGCCACATTTCCCGTCAAGGGAAAAATCACTGTGGATGGTCAGGCACCAGGCACTGCCATTCGAGTCGAGTGTGTTCCGGTGGCCGGGCTTGATACCAAGGACCCCACGGTATCCGGTACAGAATGTGACCCGGAAGGCAACTTCGAAATCTCAACTTACCAGCAGGGTGATGGGGTCCCGCCTGGTGACTACGTGCTGACGTTCACATGGCAGGAATTCAATATGATGCAGCGGCAGTACACGGGCAAAGACAAGCTGAATGGTCGCTATTCTGACCCCAAAAGCCCGACAGCTCAAAAGGTTTCGGTCAAGGAAGGGACTCCGACAGACCTCGGAGTCATTGCCCTGACTACAAAGTAACTTTTATCCTCAGCCCATCATTGCGGCAGTTGTTCTCTGATCTTCAGCAGCGGCGGAACAGCCTGTGGCTGTTTCGCCGCTTTCTCTTAAACACCCAGCAAATGGTTTTGACCAGGATCCTCTCATGCTTTCGCGGTTTGCTCTTCTGAAACTCGTACTCTGCCTTCTGCCGCTGATTGCCAGCCCTTTGTCAGCAGATGAAAAGCAGGCCCCAGAGCAGATTCCACAGGAGATCTTTCAGTTCATGGAACGTCCGGAACCGGACTTCGCATGGAAGAAACTGGACACCATTGAAGCAGGCACCAACCGCGTTCATCGTCTGGAACTCACATCCCAGAAATGGCAGAATATCGTCTGGAAACATGCACTCATCGTATACGAGCCAAAGCAACTGGTGCACAAACAGCAGATGCTGTTGTTTGTCACTGGCGGCAGCATTGGACGTGTCCCCGGACTGAAGGACTTCGCGCTCGGACTGGCATTGGCCGATGCCTGCGGTGCTCGAGTGGCCACGCTGCATCAGGTCCCCAATCAGCCTCTCTTTGGTGATCGCGTAGAGGACGACCTGATCACCGAAACATGGCTGCGTTATCTGGAAACCGGTGATGCGACATGGCCACTGCTGTTCCCAATGGCAAAAAGCGCAGTCAAAGCCATGGATGCACTGCAGCAGTTTGTCGGCAGTGAACTCAAACAGGATGTCACTTCGTTCGTCATTTCCGGTGCTTCAAAACGTGGCTGGACCAGCTGGCTGACGCCCGTTGTTGACAAACGCATCATCGCTACGGCACCGATTGTCATTGATGTACTCAATTTTCCCGCCCAGATGGCCCATCAGAAGAAAACGTGGGGCTTCTACAGCGAGCAGATTGCAGACTACACCAGCAAAGGTCTTGTCCATGAAAACGGTATCCCTGAGGAAGGCCGCGAGGCGGAACTCTGGAAAATGATGGACCCGTTCACTTACCGGTCACGATTGACGATGCCGAAGTTGATCGTCGTCGGAGCCAATGATCGGTACTGGACTGTGGATGCCATGAATCTGTACTGGGACGAACTGCAGGGTATTCGCCACATCCATCGTGCCCCCAACGCCGGCCATGGACTCGATGCTGGGCGAGACTACGCACTGACCACAATAGCCGTGTTCTTCCGACACGCAGCTGCCGGAAAAACTCTGCCGGAAATCTCGTGGACACCGCAGCTGTCGGATAACTCCGTTGGATTCACAGTGAAGCCTTCCGCTGCCCCCCTCGCTGTCCGCATCTGGACAGCTCGTTCGGCCAGCAATGACTTTCGTGAATCTCAGTGGACTTCTGCAGAGCTGCAGGCGGTCGAAGGTCAGTACACAGGCACCGCAGCGAAGAATGGTGAAGAGCGAGTCGCTGTCTTCGGAGAAGTGCAGTATGAATACGAAGGCTTGAAGTACTCTGTGAACACGCTGGTCTGGTGGAAATAAATCTACTGTCACAGATCAGCACTCGTGCCTGCAGCAGGGAGGGAAGTGGAGATGTACCGGAGCAGCATTTGCCTGCTGATGTATCTGTCTGCATTATCCCTCGTTGCGGCTGAGGATCTGAAACAGAGCGAGCAGCAGAGGATCGAAGTGATCCGCCGAATTTCGCCGGCCGTGGTCTGCGTCATGGACGCAGCCGGAGCAGGCGGTGGATCCGGCGTCCTGATTTCTGCCGATGGCTACGCCATCAGCAATTTTCACGTGACCTCAGGGTCAGCCAGCTTTCTGAAGTGTGGTCTGAACGATGGTCGCGTCTACGACGCCGTGCTGGTCGGTATCGATCCCACTGGCGACGTCTCGCTGATCAGATTGCTGGGACGCAGCGACTTTCCCTTTGCCACGGCGGGAAACAGTGATAACGTCAGAGCAGGGGACCAGTGCCTCGCGCTGGGTAACCCTTTCCTGCTGGCGTCAGATTTTTCTCCGACCGTCACATGGGGCATCGTCAGCGGTACGCGCCGTTATCAGTACCCATCCGGCACGTTTCTTGAATACACCGACTGCATCCAGATTGACGCTTCAATCAATCCCGGGAACTCCGGAGGCCCGCTGTTTGATATTCAGGGACGCTGGATCGGTATCAATGGGCGCGCCTCGTTTGAGAAACGCGGGCGAGTCAACTCCGGCGCCGCCTACGCCATCTCTGTCAATCAGGTCCTGCACTTCGTTGATCATCTGAAGTGTGGTCTTATCGTTGATCACGGTCGACTCGACTTCACCGTGGAATCTGATGAGCAGTTCAATGTGGTGGTCCAGCAGGTCAGTGAGTTGTCTGAGGCGTACAGACGCGGGCTGCGTGCCGGTGCAGTCCTCGAATCCTTCGCGGGACGTCGTCTGACATCAGCCAATGACTTCCAGAATGTTGTGGGCATCTATCCCGAAGGCACCCGTCTGCCTTTGGTCTGGCGAGATCGGACCGGGCAGCACACAGCCACCGTACGTCTCGGACCACTGCATGCGTTTCAGAAGGCTCCCGAACTGCCCCAGGAAAGACGCCCTGAAGGTCATCCGGAAAATGACTCACAGCAACCGGAACAGCCGTCGCCGGAACTGCTCAAACTCTTTTCCGCCCGCGAAGGTTTCTGCAACTACTACTTCAATGACGTTGCCACGCAGCAACTGCTGACTCCAATGGTGCAGAGACTTGTAGATGTCACACCTGATATGGCGTGGAAAATCACGGTGTCATCAGCCGATGAAGCAACCGCTCTGCAGGGTGAGATTGTTGTGACCCGAAACACCGTTGGTCTGCGGCTGAATGATCAGTCATGGCTGCAGAACACTGAAACTCCGAAGTTGCAGGAGGAGCCACCGATGTTCCCCGGTTTTCTCCTCGCGATCAATCATCTGCATCGGCTGCTCAGAAAAGACAAACCCGCTTTCGATGACCTGACGGCTGCCGGTCGTACTGTGCATCAACCGTCGGGCAGGGCACTCAGAATCCTGTTGGCACGCACCGGAGCCCGTTCCGCTCGCTGGTACTTCAGCGATGACCAGCCTTTGCCTGTTGCCCTCGATCTGGAACCAGAGGCCGCCACAGATGAAGTACGACTGCTTTTTGATGGCTGGAAGATGTGGTCGGGACTGCTGTTTCCAGAACGGCTGGGAATCGTCGACCCCACCACAGAGCAGGTTAGCTGGCTCAAAATTACCGCAGCATCAGCTCAGCAGGAGCAGAATAAATGAAGATCTTTCGCCGGCGTATGCTGCAACTGACCGGCAGCCTGCCGTTCTGGTCTGCTGCTGTCCCCGCACTGGCTTCGCAAACGCACCCCAGTAATGCCCAAAACGTCGTTGTGAAGCTTTTTGGAGCAGGACTGGGATCGCTCGATTCTTATGGAACCGGAGTACTTGTTTCTGCCGAAGGACACGTGCTGACCGTTGCCAGTCATCTGGTCTCCACCGGATTCCTGACCGCTGTCACTGCCGATGGTCGCCGATTTACCGCCGAAACTGTGGCGACCGAGCCATCCATGGATGCCGCACTGCTCAAACTGAAAACTGAACCTGCAGATCAGTTTCCCTGTCTTGATCTGAAGACTGCTGTCGAACCAGCAGTGGGAACTCCTGTGCTTGCGTGGAGCAATATGTTTCGTGTGGCCGCCGGAAATGAACCCGTGTCCGTGGTGCACGGGGTGATTGCAGCCTCGGTCTCGCTGGAAGCAGTTCAGGGCAAATGGAAATTCCCCCTGAAAAGTCACGTCTGGCTGATCGATGCCATCACGAATAATTCCGGAGCAGCCGGGGGATTACTGACGGACTCAGACGGTCGACCGGTCGGGCTGATTGGTCGCGAGATTCGCCACGCCACCAGTGGCACCTGGGTGAATTATGCGGTGCCATTGAAAACACTGCAGCCTGCAGTTGAAGCCATGCTGAAAGGCCAGCGACTGACGCCGGCAGCACCGACCACCATCGCCGAACCACTTCTTTCAGCACGGGATCTGACTGGTCGATTTGGATTGACGTTGATTCCAGCGGTGCTGGAACGGACGCCCGCGTGGATCGATTCTGTGGTACCCGGCACTGCAGCGGCGCAGGCCGGATTTCGTCGCGGTGATCTGATCGTGCTGGTTGGTGACGCGGTGATCACAAATGAATCCGATGCTCGCCGCCGTCTGGCAGAGTATCGTGCTGGCCAGAAGGCCGTCATCACAGTGTCTCGTGACGAGCAGTTACTGGAGTTGTCGCTTGTGGTCCCGGCGACGACTACGACCGGCCGTTGAGTATTTGACAGAGAACCTGAATGCAGATTCCCGAGCCGAAAACACACAAAAGCCAACGTCCGATAATGTCCGTTATGTTAAGTTGATATCAGGGAAAACAACGATTTTCCACAGGTTTTCAACCAATCAACGCTCCCGCTCAAATGCCGTTCAAACGCGAACGCAGGCTCCGGTCCAACTGGTCCACAGTCACACCCGCTCGACTCAACTGACGAAGTATCCGCTCGTCCAGACGAGTATCCAGATCCGTGCCAATGTCAGGATCACGTGACAGACCCAAAGCATCCGCATGCCAGTCCTCCAGCACACGCCGAACCACCACGTCAGGTAACCCCGACAGATGCTCGCGAGTCCCCTGAATGATGTCCGCACGCTGACTATAAATCCCTGCAATCTCGTCCAGCAACCTGCCATTCGCCGCACTCAACTGCAGCGGAGGTCGACGAACACCAGCACCCTGCTCGTCCACCCCAGAGCCACGTTCCGAATCACCCGCCGTGGTCCCTCCTGAAACTCGCCGCAGCAGTCCTGACCAGACAGACC
>CAXBSH010000022.1:0-30981 GCA_963977705.1 uncultured Planctomycetaceae bacterium | reverse complement strand
CGTTGCTGGCGCGTGAGGAGTTTGGTGAGCACTGGGCGCGGATGTGGCTTGATCTGGCGCGGTATGCGGATACGAAGGGTTACGAGAAGGACCTTGGTCGGACGATGTGGCCGTGGCGTGACTGGCTGGTGAAGGCGTTGAATGAGGATCTGCCACTGGATTTGCTGACGGAGCATCTGCTGGCGGGCGATCTGCTGCCGCATGCGACCGACGAGCAGCGTCTGGCGACGGCATTTCATCGGAATACGATGAGCAATGACGAGGGTGGCACGGATGATGAGGAATTTCGTTCGATTGCGGTGAAGGATCGCGTGGACACAACGCTGCAGGTCTGGATGGGACTGACAGCGGGTTGTGCGAAGTGTCATTCGCACAAGTATGATCCTTTATCGATCACGGACTACTATGGTTTGTATGCCATTTTCAATCAGACGCAGGATGCTGATCGCTTTGATGATGCTCCGACTCTGGAACTGCTGAATGAGTCGCAGCGGGCGCGGCGTACGGAACTGCAGGGTCGTCAGTCGGAGCTGCGGTCACGACTTGAGGAGTCGCGGGAGTCTGATGCAGCGGGGGATGATCAGGGCTGGCTAACGTTGATGCTGCAGCGGGCTGAATCGCAGGGTGGAGCGAAACTGCAGTCACAGGCGGATGGATCCATTCTGGTATCCGGATCGCGTCCGGCGGAGGATGTTTATACTTTGACACTGGGTCTGGAGCGAGGTTCTCTGGCGGCGCTGCGACTGCAGGCGGTCGCTGGAGTGGGTGCGGGGGTGGAGGGTGTGGGCAGGAATCCGGCAGATCCGAATTTTGTACTGTCGGAGCTGGAGGTTGAGTTACTGGTTGGGGGGCAATGGCAGCGATTGGAACTGGTGCGTCCGCGTGCCGATTTTGAGCAGGTGAACTGGCCGATTACGGGGGCTCTGGACGGTGATTTGAAGACGGGCTGGGCAGTGAGTCCTCGTCAGCGAGAGCCGCATGCGGCGGTGTTTGAGTTGTCAGAGTCATTGCAGTTGAGTGAGCCGAGCAAGCTGCGACTGGTGATGCGTCAGCACTATGGAAATTCTTTGACGTTTCGGCGATTTCGCTGGAGTGTGCATGGTGGACATGCTGCTGGTCTGCAGCCGCTGCAGTCGTCGGAGAAAACGCGTGGTTTGCAGGCGGAACTGACGGCGGCAGAGCAGGAACTGAGTTCGTTGGTGTCGGGTGTCGCGAAGGTCCCGGTGCTGCAGGCGCTGGCTGCGGATCGGCAGCGGGAGACGCGGGTTCATCGGCGGGGCAATTTTCTGGATCCGGGTGATCAGGTTTCGCCAGCGCTGCCCGGCGAGCTGCGTTTTGGATTTGAGTCCGGGGAATCGCCGACGCGACTGGATGCAGCGCGGTGGCTGATGTCTGCGCAGAATCCGTTAACGCCGCGGGTCTGGGCCAATCGGATCTGGGCGCGTCTGTGGGGGCAGGGTCTGGTGGAGACTGAGGAAGATTTTGGTGCTTTGGGGGCACTGCCTGTGAATCCTGAGCTGCTGGATTTTCTGGCGGTGCAGTATCGGCAGGATGGCTGGTCGTTGAAGCGTCTGTTGAAGACGCTGGTTCTGAGTCGGGTTTATGCTCAGTCTTCGGACGTCACGGCTCAGCTGCAGCAGCTGGATCCGAGGAATGTGCTGGTGTCTCGAGGTGCGCGTTATCGTTTATCGGCGGAGGTGCTGCGTGACCAGATGCTGTCTGTTTCGGGTCGTCTTTCGCTGAAGCGTGGTGGTCCTCCGGTGATGCCTCCGCAGCCTGACGGATTGTGGCGTTCGACGTACAACGGTCAGAAATGGGTGAATGCGGAGGGCGAGGATCGTTATCGTCGGGGGCTGTATACGTATCTGAAGCGGACGACTCCGCATCCGATGGGTACAACATTTGATGGGGGCAGTGGCGAGGTCTGTCAGATTCGTCGAATTCGTACGAATACTCCGCTGCAGGCACTGGTGGTTCTGAATGATCCGGCCAGTCTGGAGTGTGCGGGTAGTCTGGCGAAGTGGATGAGTGAGCAATCGGAGCGGCGTGTGGAGCGTGGTCTGCAGCGTGCGTTGATCCGTCCGGTGCTGCCGTCTGAGGTGGCGGCGCTGGAGCGTTTGCAGCGGGATGTGCAGCAGGTTTTTGCTGAGCATCCGGAGCAGTCGGCAGCGTTGTTGTCGGGTGCGCGAGTGGAGCGACCGGAGTCCCTGTCGGAGTCAGAGTTTGCCGGGTTCATTGTAGTGGCCAGTACGATTCTGAATCTGGACGAGTTTTTAAGTCGTCGGTAGCAGATCAGGGGTGTTCCGGAGCTGTTTGTGTTGGAGTATTGATGATGGATCCGGCGATAGAGTGGGGTCTGAGTGGGACTCGACGGCATCTGCTGCAGACAGCGGGGCTGGGTATTGGTGCGATGGCTGTGCAGTCATTGCTGGCGCGTGACGGAGTGCTGCCGCGGGGGGCTGACGCTGCTGTCACAGCGCGGCCGCCGCTGCTGGCTCCTCGTGCGAAGCATGTCATTTATCTGCACATGGCGGGTTCGCCATCGCAGCTGGAGTTATATGAGCATAAGCCGGAGTTGCAGCGACTGCATCTGCAGGACTGTCCGGAATCTTTTCTGAAGGGGAAGCGATTTGCTTTTATCCGGGGTGTACCGAAGATTCTGGCAGGTCAGTTTTCTTTTCGTCAGTATGGTGAGAGTGGTCAGTGGATCAGCGAGTTGCTGCCGCATTTCGCGGGTGTGGTGGATCGGGCGTGTGTGATTCGCACAATGCAGACGGAGCAGTTTAATCATGCTCCTTCGCAGTTGTTTCTGCATACGGGATCAGCGCGGCTGGGGAATCCTTCTCTGGGGTCATGGGCGACGTGGGGTCTGGGCAGTCTGAACGAGAATCTGCCGGGCTTTGTTGTGCTGTTATCGGGCGGCAAGACTCCTGATGCCGGCAAGTCGTTGTGGGGATCCGGTTTTCTGCCTTCGGTTTACCAGGGTGTGAACTGTCGTGCCAGTGGTGATCCGGTGTTGTATCTGAGTGATCCTGCGGGCATAGACCGCACCACGCGACGACGGATGCTGGATACCCTGGCAGAGTTGAACGCTGCCGAGTTTTCGCGCAGCGGCGACCCCGAAACTCAGACTCGAATTTCGCAGTATGAGCTGGCATATCGGATGCAGACGGCAGTACCGGAAGTGATGAATCTGGCTGGTGAACCGCGACATATACTGGAGATGTATGGAGCGCAGGCCGGCTATGTCTCGCCGGCGGAAAGTGCGGACGATCCGCGAGTGCTGTACCGGGGTGATGATCCGACGTTTGCCAATAACTGTCTGCTGGCCCGTCGTCTGGTAGAGAATGGTGTGAGATTTGTGCAGTTGTATGACTGGGGCTGGGACCATCATGGTTCGTCGCCTGGTGAGAGTATTGACGAAACTCTGCCGATCAAGTGTCAGGCGTCTGATCGGGCGATAGCCGCTTTGATTCGGGATCTGGAGCAGCGGGGACTGCTGGATGAGACTCTGATTGTCTGGGGTGGGGAGTTTGGTCGGACTCCGATGATGCAGAACAACGTGCGTACGGATTTTCAGAAGGGTTTTGTGGGACGTGACCATCATCCGTATGCATTTACGATGTGGTTGGCGGGTGGTGGGATCCGGGGCGGTCTGGCATGGGGTGCCACGGACGAGTTCGGGTATTATCCGGTGGAGCATCCGACGACGATTCGGGATCTGCAGGCGACAATTCTGCATGTTCTGGGTCTGGACCCGCAGCGATTCAGCTATTTTTATCAGGGTTTGCAGAATCGTCTGATTGGTCCGACTGATGAAGCGCGGGTTCTGGCAGGCCTGCTGGCCTGAATCAGGTCGTCTCGTTATTCTGCGTGCCCGTGCGGGTTGACGGATGTATTGATTGGCGTCGGGTTTTAGAGTGAATGCAGTCCATGTCAGTCAGATCAGACTCGGTAGTGGTTGGAGCATCAGCGGAGCTGTCAGCGAGTGGGCCAGAGGTGGCCTATCAGGGTCGTCTGCAGGAGGTAAATGCAGCGATTGTGGTGCTGGAGCAGCAGGACCGTCGATTTGTGCGAATCCGCAGTATTCTGGGGGTGGTATCGATCTGTCTGGCAGTGCTTTGCATAGGCCGAGCGGATGTTATTTCGTGGCGCTGGATGCTGTTGCCACTGTCGGTGTTTCTGGTGGTGCTGCCGTTTGATCGGCGGTGTCTGGGGCGTTTATCGCGGCAGCGTCAGGTGCGGAGTTTTCATGAGAGTCGTCTGCGGCGTCTGAAGCGTGATTTCAGTGGTGAGAGTGAGAACGGGAGTGAATATGACAGTGAGTCACACCCGTGGATTCGGGATCTGGATGTGTTCGGTCGTGGTTCTCTGTTTCAGATGCTGAACGAGTGTCGTACGCGACCTGGGCAGCGAGTTCTGGCGGAGTGGCTGACGACGGTGCCGCAGTCCAGTGAGATTCGTGTCCGTCAGGCTCGTGCGCAGGGACTGAAGCAGGAATTGGGTCTGCGTGAATCGCTGGCCTGTATTCCGGAGGCTGAGGGCTGGGAGTCTGCGGAGCGTTTGTTGAAGAGTTGGGTTCGGGAGCCTGCGGAGCCGATTCCGACGGGTGTGATTCTGTGGTCTGTCCTGATCGGCCTGGCATCGCTTGCGGTACTGGGGCTGATGATTCAGACGCCGGGCATGTTCCGCTGGCTGCCGGTGCTGGCATTACTGCAGATGCCGGCCATTATGATGACGCGGAAGCAGATTCATCGCACGACGGCGATGATGGACGATGTGGACACTGCATTGCGGCAGTTTGGGCTGGTGATTGCGGCCTTCGAGGGCAATCCGGTGGAAGAGCCTGCGGTGCGAGACCTGTTGAATCGTTTTCATACGGAGGACGGAACGGCATCGATGGCGATTCGCAGGCTCAGTCGACTGACGGGCTGGCTGAATAACGCAACTCGCAATCAGTTTTTTGCACCGATTGCGTGGTTCTGTGGGTTATTTGTGCTGTTGACGCATCGTATTGAGTGCTGGCGGCGGCGGTATGGTGTGGAGGTGGCGGACTGGCTGGAGACGGCTGCCTGTCTGGAGGCGACGACATCGGTAGCCGGTTACTGCTTTGATCATCCTCGGGACTGTGTTCCTGAGATTCTTGAGGACCGAGCGGAGCTGAATGCAGAGGATCTGGGTCATCCTCTGCTGCCGGAGTCTGTTTGTGTGCGGAACAGTGTGCAGCTGACTCCGGAAACGCCCCTGATGCTGATCAGCGGCTCGAACATGTCGGGCAAGAGTACATTTCTGCGGAGCATTGGAACGAGCATCGTGTTGTCGTTCTGCGGTTCGGTGGTACGGGCGACGCGATTTCAGACGCATCCTTTTCAGCTGGCGACGGCGATGCGAGTCAGTGATTCGCTGCAGGAGGGGCGTTCGCTGTTTTTCAGTGTGGTGCAGCGGCTGAAATCTGTTGTGGATCTGACGGGTGGATCGAGGACGGTCTTGTTTCTGCTGGACGAGATTCTGCACGGTACGAATTCGCATGATCGTCGTCGTGGGGCTGAGGCGGTGATTCGTTCACTGGTGGACCGTCATGCGGTGGGCATTGTAACGACGCACGATCTGGCGCTGACGCGGATTGCAGACAGCATGCCGGGTCTGGCGATCAACAAGCATTTTGAGGATACGGTTGTGGAAGGTACGATGCTGTTTGACTATCGGCTGCGTGACGGCGTTGTTGAGCGGAGCAACGCAATTGAGCTGATGCGTATGCTGGGACTGGATGTGTGAAAAGGATGTAATGATGATTCTGGACGACCTGCAGCGTCTTTGGGCCGGCAGCACAACTGGGCCCGATCTGGTTTCTTTCTTTGAGGGGCGACAAGCCACGCTTCCTCCGGAAGAGCTTCTGACGGCATTGAGGCTTGATCAGGGGTTTCGATGGAGAACCGAGGAGCCGTGGCTGGTGGAAGACTATGTGCGGCAACTTGGTCTGACATTCGGGACGGAATGGCAGACGGAGCTTTTGCTTGGTGAGTATGAGGCCCGTCGTGCTACACCTCGGCCTCTGAGTCACGATGAAATCAGCTCTCGATTCCCTGGGTTCGGCGAGACTCTCAGAATGAGGCTCGAAGAACATGTTTCAGCATCGGAAGAGTATAACACGATTGCATCGCCAATTGGTGAGCTGTCGGAGTTTGGTACGTACGTTACTGAGCAGGGTATCGAGACGGCTCGACGTGGTCGTTATCGACTGACTCGCATCCTTGGTGAAGGAAATTTCGGATCGGTCTATCTTGGTTTCGATACAGAGTTGCGGCGCCAGGTTGCGGTAAAAGTGCCCAGGGCCGACCGATTCAGATCCGCTGCGGATATTGAACAGTACCTGCATGAAGCTCGGCTTGTTGCTGGATTAACTCATGCGCATATTGTGGCAGTGTACGACGTTGGGAGAACTGAAGACCAGTCCATCTATGTGGTTTCGCAGTTTATCGAAGGCTGTACGCTGCGTGAATTTCTGAAACAGCAACCACCGAATCTCAGGCAGATTGCCGAATTGATTCGGGATATCGCGGGTGCACTTCATTATGCGCATTCTCGTCGATTGATCCACCGGGATATTAAGCCGGCCAATATTCTGATTGAGTCGCGGACTGGCAGGGCGTGGGTGACGGATTTTGGTCTGGCTGTTCGCGAGGACGACGTTCAGGGGCAGGGTGGAATCGCAGGGACGCCCTCTTATATGAGTCCGGAGCAGGCTCGAGGCGAGTCTCACCGGCTTGATGGTCGGAGCGATGTTTTTTCATTGGGTGTGGTGTTCTATGAGATGCTGACCGGTGTGAAGCCGTTCCATGGAACAACCTTGAACGGTCTGCTGCAGCAGGTAATTTCCACAGAGCCATCGTTACCGTGTTCGTTGCGTCCGGAACTTCCTGCGGAGTTGCAGCGTATCTGTATGAAGGCTATTGCGAAGTTGCCGTCTGAGAGATACTCGACGGCGGCGGCGATGGCTGAAGATCTGGAGGCATGGATGCAGCCGCAGAGGCGAACTGCCGAAGTGGCTGGAAGCGTGATGACAAGGACAAGGGGGCTGCGTCCATTTGAGGCAGGGGATTCACAGTTCTTCCTTGATTTGCTTCCGGGGCCACGCGATCGGGATGGTATTCCAGAGAGTGTTCTTTTCTGGAAAGACCGTCTTGAAGACCGCGACGCTGCGAGAACCTTTTCTGTGGGACTGATTTATGGGCCCAGTGGTTGTGGAAAATCGTCGCTGGTGAGAGCTGGATTGATGCCTCTGCTTTCAGCCGAGGTCGTGTCGGTTTACGTGGAGGCCTCTGGGGAGCAGACGGAATCAAGAATCTGTGCTGCGTTGCGACAGCGTCTGCCTGGGCTTTCGACAGAGGCGGGGTTGGTGGAGGTTGTCACGTCGATTCGGAGAAATCAGGGTCCGAAGGTCGTGATTTTTATTGACCAGTTTGAGCAATGGTTGCACAGGCATGGCGGTAGTACGGGCAGTGAACTCGAGCGTGCTTTGCGGCAGTGTGATGGAGGGAGGTTGCAGGCGGTCCTGATGGTTCGGGACGACTTCATCGTCAGTGTCTCTCGATTGATGCATGAGCTTGACACGCCAATTCTGCAGCAGCAGAACTGTGCGATGGTGGATCTCTTCAGCGTTGCTCACGCGAAGACCGTTTTACAGAAACTCGGGCTGGCTTGTGGCCGTTTACCGGGACCTCCGGGTCAGTTGACGGCTGAACAGAGAAGCTTTGTTGATTCTGTGGTCGATGGTCTGGCGGATGGTAATCGAGTCATTTCTGTGCGCTTGGCGATTTTTTCAGAGCTTATGCGGGGCCGAGACTGGGTCCCCGAGACGCTTCTGGAACTTGGTGGTGTGAGTGGGATTGGTTTGACATTTCTGGAGGAGACCTTCAGTCAGTCTGGAAGTGACGCTCGATTGCGAATGCATGCTGTAGCCGTCAGGAATGTCCTGAAGTCCCTTCTGCCGCGGGTTGATTCTGAAATCAAGGGTGCGATGAGAAAGCTGGCGGAACTTCGGAGTGTCTCCGGCTATGCTGACCGTCCGCTCGAGTTCAGTGATTTGATACGGATACTTGACAGCGAATTGCGACTTATCACTCCGACGGAGTCTGTACGAGAGTCAGAGCATGGTTCAGAAGCGGCGTGTTATCAGTTGACGCACGATTATCTGGTTCCTGCCCTGCGCGTCTGGCTCAGTCGTCGCCAGTCGGAAACAGCGAGGGGGCGAACGGAGTTGTTGCTGGAGGATCGCACAAGTGTATGGCAGGTTCGGCGGGAAGATCGCCATCTTCCGTCATTGACAGAGTATTTGAGAATCCGCAGGTATGTAAAATCAGGTGAATGGACGGAATCACAGCATCAGTTGATGTCGCGAGCCGGGCGCGTGCATGGCGTCCGTAGTCTGTGGGTCATCTGTGTTGCGGCTGTGATATTCCTGATTGCCGTGCAGATAGTGGCGCGGAATTCGGCAGATCGAGCGAGGCTGCTGGCGGCGGCTATTGGTGATCGAGAGACCAGTGATTTAGCGAGTGGGCTGGACCTGCTGCTGTCATTGAAGAGGCATGCATTGCCCGAGTTGCAGCGATTGTATGGTGACGTTGCAGTGGGTTCTGAAGCTCAACTTCATCTGGCTATTGCAAGGCTGAAGCTGGGTGACACAGATCCTGAGCTGCTGCCGGTGATTTGTGATCTGAGTCTGAAGTGTCGGTCTGATCAGCTGAGGCCGTTGATCGATCTACTGCGACCGTGGTCAGGTGAGTTAATCAACTGTTTGCGGCAGACGCTGCAGAGCGAAACGGAATTGCCACAAAGACGTTTGCATGCGGCTTGCCTGCTGGGAGCGTGGGAATCATCGGATAAGGAAGGTGCTGCGTGGTCCGATCCAGCCACTGCAACGCTTGTGGCGAAGGAATTGGTGGTCCAGAATCCGATTCTAACCTCCCAATATCGCGATGTTCTCCGTTCGCAGTCTGAGCTATTGAAGGGGCCCCTTGCCGATTTGTTCTTTGATCCGGGTCTGGATGGCACATCTCGGCAGGTGATAGCTGGTTTACTGGCGGACTACGCAAAAGAAGATGCAGCAACGCTTGTCAGAGTGCTGCTGAATGCTGAGCCGGGTGTTGACAGGACAATTTTTCCGATGCTGGATCCGTTAAGGGATCAGGTTGTTGTGCACCTTGAGGATATTCTGAAAAAGACTGTAAATCCGGAATGGGGGGATGCGGATGTTGTTTCATCATGGCCAGGTCCACCTGCAGAGGTGCGAGCAGGAATTGAGGCTGCGCATGGGTTAATCAGGGACCGCATCGCGTTTTGCCTTGAGATTCCACTATCAAGGCTGTTGTCGATCAGCGAGTCTTTGCGTGCGTCTGGTTATCGTCCAATCAGGCTGCGACCACATACAGGTGCTGTAACGGACGATCCGAAGATGGCAGCTGTTTGGATTCGCGACGGTCGCAGGTGGGCGATTTCTGCGGGTGTAAAGGCTGATGATCTGCCAAAGCCTGGGATCGATGCTGAGCGCGATGGTCTATTGCTGGAAGATTTGTCGTGGATTTCGGGCACCGGTGCTCAGGCAGGTTGGTTGACGCTGTGGTGTGAAGGTCTGACGTCAGAAGAGCGTCGTCGTTGTATTTATGCGGCGAAATCCGGTCAGTTTGAGGATCTGCAAAAGCAACTTGCCGCAGAGGAATTCAAGTTCCAGCGGACTATTTTCGCTGCAGACAGCGTTGCGGGTGGTTCGGAGTATTCGGCCGTGTTTTCCAACATCGGGCCGTCGTCACAGACGGTGCTTGTCTGGGGAGGTGAGGAACTGCACGGACGTCCTCAATGTGACCTCACGGCGCTGCCGACAGGGCCCTTGACTCTGGCTGATCCGAGGGAGAGTTTTCGCGAGCAGTTGGTGGAGATTCAGGCTTTGTCGGCGGAACAACTGGAACGACCGGCGATTCGCCTTAAGCGGGCAGTTGCCCTGTACTGGACCGATCAGCCTGAGCAGGCGCTGGCGGATCTGGACTGGCTGACTGCGAATCTCTCAACACCGAGTGCTGAAGTTGTGCAGTATCGGGCGCTGGTACTGGCTCAGCTTCAACGACCGGACGAGGCTGGCAAATCGCTGACACTGCTGCGGGGTGTATCTGATGATCAATTGACTGTGGCTTACGTGTCAATTCTTTTTGCTGCGTGGAAAAGAGACGTGGCAAGTGCAGTCTCTGAACTGGATGCGTTCGTTGGTCTTAATCCGCAGGATGAGGATAGTCTTTACGGTGCAGCGCGATCTGCGGCTCAGGCTGCCCGAGTATTCAACAGGCTGGGGATGTCTGCGGAGACAGTGGAATTTGAGAATCGAGCGGTCGAGTTACTTCAGAGGGCCGTCGATGCTGGTTTTTCGAAGGGTGCAGAGCTCCGTCGGAGTGTTGATTTTGCAGAACTTCATCAAAACGCGCGTTTTCTGACACAGGTTCAACAGCTTGTTCCAGCGGGAAGTTTTTCCGGAGTTTGGTCTGCAGATCCGCTTTTTGAAACTCGAATCGTTCAGGCAAGCACGACTGAAGCGGCAATGCAGCAGGTACAACTTCTGTTGGAATCCGCATGGCGTCCACTGTCAATTGCTGTTGCGAGTCAAAACTCCACGCCAATCTATCTTGTGCTGTTGCAGCGACCACTGGTTTCCGAATCGCAGCTTGAGTCGCTGGCATTGCAACAGGCAGCGGCGGCTACTGTGCTGCTCCGTCTGCGGGTTCCCGCATCGGTCTGGCCGATGCTGCGGGACAGTTCAGGTCCGCGTGTTCGCAGTTACCTCCTCGATCAACTGCGGAGCCATGGTCTGGATACAGCCACACTCCTTGCACGATTGAGTTCTGAAGAGGATGTTGGTAGTCGTCGTTCTTTGGTTCAGGCATTAGGAGAACAGGCGGCTGGCAACTTATTGACCGCGGCCGAAAAGACGGCGGCTATTGCGGAACTGGGTGCTCGTTTTAGCAGCGATCCGGATCCTGGTGTGCATGGGATGTGTGAGTGGTCACTTCGGCAATTGGGAGCGGATGAGCAGATACGTCAGATACGTTCTGAGTTTTCGAAAGGAGAGACAGTTGGGGGCCGACGATGGTATGTGACAAAATCCGGCGGTGGCGATGAAGGAGGTGGTGGAATCAGCATGTCGATAATCGATGCGGAAACAGAGTTTCTGATGGGTTCACCGATTGCCGAAGCCGGACGGTATGGAGGGGCGGACAGTCGACCTGACCAGGAACAGTTGCATCGTCGCGGAATCAAGCGAACGTTTGCGATCGGGATGCAGGAAATCACGGTTGGACAGTTTCAGCAGTTCCTGCGCAATCATGCTTCGAATCGTCGTTACTCGGAGACCGACGATGCGCCAGTCAATACTGTTACATGGTATGACGCAGCTCACTATTGCAACTGGCTCAGCAGGAGCGAAGGACTTCCGGAAGATCAGTGGTGTTATGAACCGCAGCAGGTGTTTGCGAGTGGGATGAAAATGCGTCCCAAGTGTCTTGAGTTGGAGGGCTACCGACTTCCGACTGAAGCCGAGTGGGAATTTGCCTGTCGCAGCGGGACACTGACTTCGCGGTTTTATGGATCCGGGGAATCCCTACTGAGTCAGTATGCACGTTATGCGAGGAATTCGGGCGAAGGCGGTATGGTGCCAGTGGGGACTCTGCGACCAAACGGTTTTGGCCTGTTCGAAATGTACGGCAACGCAATGGAGTGGTGTCAGAATCCGCCACTGCTTGTTGGGTCATCAGTGGTTGAATTGGTCGGTGACACGGAGAGCATGCTCTCAAGGACGATCCTGGATACGACCACACGAACGGCACGTGGCGGCGCTTTCAACTCGTTTGGGTCTGGTATTCGATCTGCCAGTCGTGTGAGCTTTCCCCCGAATATCCTCAGCATCACGTTAGGGTTTCGTGTCTGCAGGACATATAAATTGCCGGTCGACTGAGCTTCAGGAGTTCTGATTGTCATGAATGCTGAGTCAGCGGGATGTGTGAGTCTCAGGGATTGATGCGCTGCAGTCGAATTCCGGAGATGACGGGTTGGCCGCTGCGGGCTCGAAACTCAAGTCTGATGGGTCCATCGTCCGGGGTGGAGGTATTGATTTCCTGAAGCAGTGTGCCACCGGGCTGGATTTCAATGTTCTGCAGAACGAGGGTGCCATTGAGCAGGACATCAAAGCTGCGTGCAGCGGCTGCTGTGACGGCCAGGCGTGAGTGTGGGTCGGCAAAGTACAGCTGCAGATTCCAGTGTGTGGCATCGGTCTTCGGTTCGTCCGGCTGACAGTCTTCAGATTTTCCTCGCGGGGCTTTCTGGGCTGCGGCTTTGCCACCTCCGATGCCGGTTTCGATTTCCAGCCACTGGACATTCTGCAGTCCGGAAGCATAGATCCACGGGCTGCGACTGTCGGCATAGGCTGAAGAATGTCGTCTATAGGGGGTGGCCTCGGGATTGGCCCTGATATGAGCTGGTGAATTTTCGGTTACCACTGCTGGCCATTCGATCCACAGCGTCCCCTGATCATCGCGTTGATGTCCGGGGGCCCCAAAATTGATGCCGAGGTCAGCAATGGGCTGGCGTGGTGCATCAGGGCGTGCCAGCGGGCTGATCGTCCACGTTTCGACTTCCGGCATGTGCACGAGGGCGAGGGATGTCTGATTCTGATAGGAGCAGCTGCAGGTTCGCGTATAGTCAGGTGCATTCAGCACTCCGTTGGCGACCACAAGGTTACCGGAGCAGCCAGAGCGGAAGCCGCCGAAGTTTCCGGTGCCACCATTATTCGTCAGGTCATAGAAGCCTGCTGCCCCTGAACGGAAGGTGAGAAAGTTTTCGCTGGCCAGAATGGTATTGCAGCCATAAGCCCGATTCAGAGTGAATGGTGACTGCTCGCCGGTCAGTGGATTCATGATCAACCATGGCTGCCCTGTTTTGAGGAACCATGCGCCGGCAGAGTCCTTGTAAGAGTTGGCGTTGGCGATAATCAGGTCATTGTGCAGGATGCAGGGGCCGGAATAGGCGAGGTCCGGCTGATGCCAGACGACGTCCCCATTATTGGCTCGACAGACCATCATGCCGCGATCGGGTTCCCCTGACAGACGATCGCTGGCAGCAGCGCCAGCCTGCAGCAGCAGATCGTGCTGTTCGGAATATCCCAGCCACGTGCCGAATACGCCATCAGTTTTCTGCCACAGTTCTTCACCCGTCTGCGGATTCAGGGCAAGGATGCGATAGGTGGACGGTGCGGCGATTCCGCGTCGCTGCAGCTTTTCCTCGACCTGCTTCGGGTTGCGATCAAGACAGTAGATACGTCCACCGCCGGCGATAACTCCGTTGTTCCAGAAGCTGTGTCGGGCGGGGATCTTCCAGAGCTGGCGGCCGGAGAATCGATCGAAGCCGACCAGCAGCATACTGCCCGCGCGGTCCAGACTTTTCGAGCCGAAGCCGGCTTTGTTCCCACCCAGCTTCCCATCCTCCTCCTCGAATGAAATCTCCAGTCGCTGGCGATATTTTGCGAACCCCAATCCTCCGATCAGAACGTTCTGATATACCCCCAGATAGCTCCATTCCTGAGGTTCCTCGGGATTTTCCTGAGGCAGTTCAATGGTCCGCAGAATGTCACCGTTGCGGGGATCCAGAACTCGACAGACGGCACCTTCCAGAATGTAGACGTGTTCGGGAGTGGCGACGTAGTTGGTGCCGCGGGCGTTGGCACCCGGAATATGCACCTGGTTATAGGCGGGATCCAGTGGCGTTTCACGGTAGGTTGCGTCGTAGTAGACGTCGTAGGTTCCAAGATCTTTGAAATCGCGTTTCCAGAGCACTCGACCGGTATAGACATCGCGGGCACTGAGGGTGTTGATGCCCTGAATAAACAGGCGACCATCCACAACCTGCTGTCCTGGCCCATGTCCGTGGCGGGGCAGAACATCCATGTTACTGCTGCCACCGAACCAGAGGACACCCAGTGGCAACCGAACTCGCGCATCATCAGATTTTCGAGTATTGGCGATATTTCCGTGCAGATGTGTCCAGTCAGCCGAATCCGGCAGAGCGCCAGCTTTTGTCAGCCGTACCCCGAACGAATTCACTTCCACGCGAGCCTGTTCCGGTGGACTGGCTGCAATGGCTGCTGAGATTGCGGTGGCATCTGAGGCTGAGCAGAGTAGCTGCAGGACACCCCCGTAAGGTCGAACAGAGGGCCAGATGTGGTTGAGTAGCTGCTGATTCTGACCGATGCGGGAGCTCAGTTCGCGTCCAATGACCACGGTATGGGCGAGCCAGGGAGCTGTCTGGAAGGTATGAGGTTGTGCCTGATGTGCAGTGACTTTCCCGTAGATGCGCTGCTG
Organism: uncultured Planctomycetaceae bacterium; assembly: GCA_963977705.1. GTDB lineage: Bacteria > Planctomycetota > Planctomycetia > Planctomycetales > Planctomycetaceae > SXXK01. The sequence continues at coordinate 16,591 of CAXBSH010000022.1, read as the reverse complement.
ATCCCAGCGCTGGCGTAAAGATTCAATCCGTTCGGCCGTTTCGTCGATGCAGGCCAGTTGGACGAAGGGAGAGCGTGAGGCAACGGCTGCGACCAGTGAGAGATCGTCTGTGCCGAACCAGAGTGCGTAGCCTTCTGCAGGAAGGCTCTGCAGCAGCGCCGCCGCAGCCGTTTCGGATTCATCCGGCATGGGCGGTACAGGTACCGGGGTTACAAGGTCGTGCAGGGGAGTTGTCGTGTTGCCTGCCGCTGTGAAGGCATGAATTTCTCCTTCAGCAGTGACGGCGAATAGTTTCTGATCAGCAGCCAGTAAGCGCTGAATTGTGCCGGTGACTGTGGTCGGCGGAATAAGGACTTCGGCTGCCGGCGGAGCTGTGGGGACGACTTTCTGCGGCTCGTCCGGCAGGGTCAGTCGCTGAATGCCAGCAGCACCGGCCGAGTACAGTGAGTGGCCAGCAAGGATCAGATCCCCCGAGGCATCCATCGGGGTTTCCCAGAGGACTCGGCGATCAGCCGCATAGGCACGAAGAACCGCTTTTCCACCGGCATCGGCTGCGGCGTACAGCATGTCGCCGTGGAGCACCGGTTCATTGCACTGAAAAAAGGACTTGGTGCCGTTTTCCAGTGTGAATTCACGTACGCCGCGGAGTCGTGTGTGGACAAAGAAGGACTTATCATCGGCCAGGACAAGTGAGCCACCGACTCCTTTACCACCCGCATTCAGTTCAAAATACCGCAGGTCACCATTACTGCGATTGAAGACAGCTGGCACGGACCTGCCACCTGGTACAATCAGTGATTCGGCTGTGGCGACAAGTGCACCCTGGGGAGCAACTCCGGCGAATGATGGTGCGCTGTGGGGCTGTTTAATCCATGTTGAGCCGGTGGAATCATTGATCCACAGCAGCCTGCCATTTTCCACTTCCACAGCGCCGATGTAGACGCCCATCATGGGCCAGATACTGGCGGCAAAATATACGACGCCATCCCGGATCACGACGCCACCCCGTGCTGGCCACGTGGAGATCAGTCTCTGATTACCAACAATACGACGTGTACCGGGCGCAGCGAGGAATTTCCAGCGAAGTTTACCGCTGGCGACATCCACACAGTACAGGCAGCCATCGTCACTGACGAAGCAGACATGCTGAGCAGTGGCAGCGGGAGGCAGTCTGACGGGGCCATCGGTGACGAAGGACCAGAGCTGCTGTCCTGTAGAAGTATCAAAGGCACAGACGCGATCGGTATCACTGAAGGGGACGATCAGTCGGTTACTGATCACGATGGGTTCAAACAGTCGGTCATAGGGCATCAGGTCAAGATTCAGCGGATCATCCCATGCCTGAATGCGAGCAGGTGCTTTGATGGTCCAGCTGTGCTGCAGTTGAGTGGGCAGTTCGGTGGTTCCGGCAGCAGTTCGTCCGGCATCAAAACGCCACATGGGCCAGTCAGAGGCTGTCAGGGTTGTCTGCAGCGTTGCGAGGAAGAGCATCATCAGCTGCAGGGCAATGGCAAAACGCTTCATGGGTGCACAGCCTGATCTGCGAGTTGGGGAAGAAGGACTGTTGAGGGGTATGCCGTCTGCGGATTCTCTGGTGATTATTCAGCTGTTGCGAGGCTGACAGTTTCGAACTGCATGCTGCGAAGGTCCAGTCGCAGCAGTCGATTTTTCAGAGGTTGTCCCAAACCGGTCAGGAGCTTGATGGTTTCCATGGCCGCAAGGCATCCGACGCTGCCACTGACAGCTCCGAAGACAGGAAACCGGCGCGTCCAGCCTGGCGGGACAGCGGGCACGAGGTCCCGGAATCGCAGTGTGTGGGGCGGGTGAATCACAGTGAGCGAGGCCTCCAGTTCGTACATGGCCGCTTCCACCACGGGAATCCCTCGACGTTCGGCCGCGTCATTCAGGGCCAGTCGTTCCTGAAACATTGGGGCTGCATCAACAACACAGTCGGCCAGGCCGGCGAGGCGATCGGCATTTTCCGGGGACACATTTTCCGGAACAGCGACGATTTCCAGCCTTGGGTTCAGTTCCAGCAGTCTTCTGCGAGCGGATTCGATGCGAGGTTTACCGATCCAGTCATGAGTCATCAGCAGCTGACGGTTCAGGTCTGAAGGCTGAACATCGCCGGCATGGGCCAGAATCAGCCGACCGATGCCGGCAGCCGCGAGCTGATAGGCAACCACCGATCCCAGTCCGCCGACTCGACTGATGAGTACGGACGACTTTTTCAGCTGCTGCTGTCCGGTGCTGCCGAAACCTTCGACGTCCAGCTGCCACGCATAGATCTGTGCTTCTTCTTCGGTGAGCGTGGTTAGTCGGGAGGGTGATACGTCACCGGGGGAGTGTTTTTTGTCGGTCATGTTGTCAGCCCCCGCTGATCATGGGCATCAGTGTGAGTCGTTCTCCGGGTGTGACGGAAGTCTCCGGTTTCAGCGGCAGCAGTACCCGATTTCTGAGAACCAGCAGACCGGGAGGCAGTGTGGTGGCGACAGAATCAGCGGGGACAGCGAGGGCCTGTGCGGCACGGGGCTGAGCAACCAGCAGGGCCGCCAGAATGGATGCAAGCGTACAGGGCCCGGTGCCCGTGACAGTCAGTTCACGAGTCTGCATGGCGCGTTGCAGCGGTCCGGAGAATTCCAGAGTCACCTGCCATTGAGTCATGATTGTTCGTTTCCACCGAGTGGAAGAGAATCCGATCCTGATCACCCGAGTTCAGGAGGTATGATCAGGATCTTCTCTGATTCTGCTGTCCGGCTCAAGCGGTGTACCTTTCAGGGGCTCTCCACGGTGCTCAGTCGCAGGCTGGTACTGTTGCCGACCAGTTCCGGTGCATACATGCCTTCGACAGATGCCGGAAGGGCTGTCACCTGTCCGGGCGTTTCTGCTCGCAGTTGGTAACTGATACTGTGCTGACCACGAGCGAGTGTGCTGAGGAACAGGCTGACGCGGTCATCGCGGAATTCGCGATAGGCACGCAGCCCGTCGTAGACATACCCGCTGCGCTGATCCACCGGTTCAAAGCCGCTGGGTTTCCGATCTTCCAGCAGCAGATATTCGTAATCATTGCGGCTGTCCAGCACCAGTTCGACCTCAACCAGCGTTCCGGAAGGCAGTCCCGTGAGTCCATCGATGGGAATCCGGCGATATTTCACGGTCTGCTGACGGAGTGCCTGTCCGCGACTGCCGCGGACGTCCGTCTGCTGATCATCGCGTTCCAGTCGGAAGAAGTTTCGCTGCACGCGGACCTCGAGGCCAGCGGCAGCAATCTGCTCCTCCTTCGTGAAGTTCGTCAGCCACGCACTGAAATACACGGGACCGCGTCCGTTACGACGAATTTCCACCGTATGCTGTCCAGTCGTCAGTTCCGCTCCGCTGAGCACCAGCTGACCATCGAAACCAAACAGATTTTCGCGGTTGATCTGCACAGTCCTGCGAAGTTGTCCGTCAACGAGGACCTCAACGGTCATATCGGGCGAATCTTCACCCGTGGCTTCGATGTAGCGGGCCAGCGATTCAATAACGAGGGCCGTATCGCGTGTGCTTTTCCAGCGTGAGCCGTGCTGGCGATTATTCAGCAGGTACTTGACCAGTTCAGGCAGTACAGGATCCTGCGGAGTGGCTGCCAGTTTTAACTGCAGAAAAGCTGCCATGGCCTCGTTTTCGCTGCCGTACCAGTACCAGCTGAACTGTTCCGGCAGCTGCAGCCATGCCGTCTGATTGGCCGCATCGCGGACCAGAAACTGATTGAGGTTCTGAATGACGAGGTCACGATTGGGCTGATCCTGCAGGCGATGGAGATAGAGTCCGCAGAGAGCCAGACCATAAGCCGTCAGTTGTTCGCGATCGCGCAGCAGATAATCCCTGATGGCGACATCGCCCGCGCCGTGTTCGCTGAGCACAAGAGCGACGAATGCATCAAGGTTGTCTGCTGACATACGGTACGGGAGTTTGCTGTTGTAATTGGGATCTGCACGATGTCGGTCACCTTCTCGCAGCAGTTCCAGCTGGGTGGTCTGCCAGAGCTGCAGCCACTGGACACCTCGCTGAATCACATCGGGCAGTATCGGCACATCATTCTGAGCAGCGATTGTCAGGCCATGAACAACCTGCGCCGTGGTATGTGGCGACGAATATTCACCGGAGCCCGAAAACCAGCCCCAGCCACCGTCGCTCAGCTGCATCTCTGTCAGGCGATTGACTCCGGCGCTGACAATGACATTCAGCTGCTGGTCACTGAAAACCGGATTGAATGTCCCGGGCAGGCCACGAGCCGACTTTTGATCCTCGTCAATATGCTGCTGAATCCATTTGGCCAGCGTACTGCTGCCCATACCGAAGCCGGCCGGCAGTGGGCGGATGTCACGAGTCTGAATCTCGGGCGGCTGTCCCCAATGCTGCGGATACTTGCCAAGCCATGAGCGTCCTGAATTGAGCATGATCTGCTGCTGCTGTGCCAGTTCAAGGCTGATGTTCATTTTCTGCAGTGTACGCTGTACGAGGACAGCGGGCAGGAAGCGATTCAGCGTTTGTTCCGTGCAGCCATAAGGATATTCAATCAGATATGGCAGTGATTCCACGAGGGCTGCGGCGAGGCTGGGACTGAAACGCACTTCAAGGCGAGACTGTTCCGGATTTCGTTGTTCGGGAACTGTGACGGTGATGGAACCAGCAGCATCACTCGGTCGGACGATACCGGTGAAGCTGTCGGTTTTGAGTAATCCGTACACATTCACAGGTACGTGGATTTCCGTGGCATCCGAGTCACCTGCGGCAAACGCCGACATGCGAATTGTGGCTTTTCCGGGAGCGATGGCAGCGGCGACCCAGTCGACGCGGGTACTGCCGTCGGCAGGAACCAGTACGGTCTGTTCCGCCGGGCTGTTCAGTTTCAGCAGGCCATCCGCATGTTCAAAGACGACCCGGACTGACTGCTCAGTGGTCAGTGTGTTGTTTATCACAGCGGAGAGGACAATCTGATCGCGTTCTGTCAGGAATCGTGGAATCTGCGGACGAATCATCAGGTCCTTTGCCGCCACAATCTGGCTTTCGCCGGATCCCACACGAGTCCCGTCTCCCAGTGCCCAGACTCGAATTTTCCAGCGGGTCAGGTTGTCGGGTACTTTGAAGGAGATTTCTGCTGTGCCATCGGCGTCAGCATTGACTGCGGTTGTCCAGAAGGCCGTATCGGCAAATTCAGAACGCAGGGTCGGGGCGGACTCATTGCCCTGCGGTGCCGCTTTGGCCATGACGGCGTCAGCCATGGCCATGGGAGCGCCTGCTTCTGCGGCAGGCAGGCCCAGCGCTGCCGAAGGTGCACCTTCGGCCATCATACCCCGCAGGAATGCCCCACCGCCTCCGCGCGGCTGCATGCTGAAACGAGACGAAGCATAGTAGAAATTCAGTCCTGTCGGAGAATCGGGAACCCCCAGCCAGTTCATCGAAGCTTCATTGGGGAGCGGCACCTGCGATCCAGTGCGTTGCAGTGAGCTGCGAATATGCAGGTAATGTGAACGTCGAATGTCCCAGAAATAGGACCGTACTTCAGGAATTCTGGAAGCTGCGATGGCTTCGAGGCTGGCATCGAAGACAGAGACAACGGTGTTGCCTGTAAACGGCTGACCATTCAGATCTGTCAGTTTCAGAGCCAGTCGAGCCTGGTCTCCGGGACGATATTTCTCGGCAGCAGGTTTGACTTCAACGACTGCGACACGGTTCTCCGGAGGCACCACGATTTCCCGTACTTCACTATAAACTTTTCCGGCCGAAATGGTGAGGGCTTCGATATGGAAGTTGGGCTGATCCGCAGCAGCGATCGGCACTTCGACAACAGTGGATTTCCCCTGAAGTTTCAGGATCTGAGGAGCCGGACAGTTTCCATCCTTGGCCCGAATAAACAGCAGAACAGTGCTGTCAGCCTGTTCTGTGCTGACCTGCAGACGCACAGTATCGCCCACGGCATATTCCTGCTGATCTGTGGTCAGTTCAAGATTGCTGAAACGATAGTTGCGACCATCTTCGGCGGGCCCGCGCACGAAGAACACGACGGCGCCTTCCTGCTGTCGACCGGCCGCATCAGTGATCATCACGCTGGCGCGGAACTGTCCGGACTGAGGCAGATTCAGACGCAGGCTGCCGCTTCCGTCTGCTGCTGTCGTTGCCTGCCAGCTCTGAACCTCCTGCTCAATCGGCTGCTGATTCTGATCCCATGAGACTGACAGCAACCGAAGATGGGCAGTGCCGGCAACCGGCTGACCATCCGGCGTCCGAGCCTGGAAATGCAGTTCGGCTGCAGCACCTGTCTGATAGTGACCGCGATTCATCCAGGCAAATACCTGGAAGGGGTTGCGAGCGGCTATAACGCTGCCGGTCCCGCTGACTTTACGACGAGATTGATCGACGACTTCAGCAGTGATTTCGTAGATGTGATCGGAATCTCCGTGGCTGGCGAGTGCCATGGCGGAGTCGATTTCCAGACGGAAGGTGCCATCTGCATTGAGGAGTGCATCTCCCTCGCTGACGATCTCTGGTGGATCGGGGTTCCAGTTCCACCATGGTCGGATGGGTGGCAGACAGCCCCAATTCTGAAATCCGGGGTACCACGAGTAGTCACTGGTGTACCACCAGTATCCCTGTGCATAGAGCCAGTCCCAGCGAGCTGCGGGGAACCAGCGTTCCTGCTTTTTCTTTCGTTCGACGCGGTAGTGCAGGCGTGCACCAGCGACGGGTGCTCCGAAATAATAATCGGCGTGAACAGTGGCGGTGAATTTTTCACCCAGCTGGACAGGTTTTTCCGGGGCTTTGAGAGTGACTTCGAATTCCGGTTTGCGGTATTCCTCAACAACAAAGCTGCCACTGCCCAGTTCCTGTCGAACGGTTTCCGTGATCTCGCGAATCTGGCCATTTTCCTGGATCTGTCGGACAGTTGTGGTGTTGCCTGAGACCACGACAGACCAGCCACCAAGCAGAGCGTCGGCAGGCAGTTGGTACTGTCCTGCGATGGAGCCGCGGCCATCCGTCTGCTGCTGTTGTTCGGACACGACTTCGCCACGCGGATTGCGGATCTGAATCCAGACGGGTTGATCGGCCCATTCATTCTGATCACCTGTGAACTGTGGACGTCTGATCCAGAGGCTGTAGTTCACGTTGTGACCGGGACGATAAACAGGGCGATCTGTGATTGCGTAGACTTTAAGAGGACTCCACGCGAGGTAGTCAATGTCCTGAGCGACCCAGAGGTTGCTGAATCCGCTGAAGGCAGTGCGACCATCAGGCGATTTTGCGGTGATCAGCCACTGTAACTGCAGTTGCTGCTGGTTGAGTCGTGGGGTGCACAGTCCATTGGCATCGGTGCGATCGGCAAACCGGCTGATGTCGATGTGGGCGCGTTGATTCCGGTACTGGAATCCCCAGCCGAAAAACTGCAGATCGGTTCGTGCGACTGGAGCACCTGTGACTGCATCAGCGACGAAGACGAGCGTGCCGGCTTCGGTCTGTTTTTCAACGATGGCGAGATCGGCGAGCCACAGGACCATGCGAGTGTTGTTGCCATCCTGCATCTGTGCCTGCACCCACCACGCCCCGGCCTTTGGCAGAGGCGCTTCGATGGAGCGAGTTTCGTCGAAATGACCGGCGGGTGGTGTCAGATCAATCGACCATTCGATGGTATTGCCGGTGAGATATTTTTTCCCGCTGTTCTCGATCAGCTGCCAACCGATCTCAGGAATCTGAGCACGGCGATAATCAAATTCGGCGGGATTTGAGGCGAGGTATTTTCGCAGGTCGTCCAGCAGCAGATCGACATTCACGGGAGTCGCGGTGAAATTGACCTTTCGACCATTGCGATAGCGAATGTCAAAGCTGGCTTTACCGGCAGCGGGCTGAGTTTCTGCGGGGAGGAACTGCATCCAGTTGCCTTCAATCTGCTGGATGCGACTGCGCAGATTGTCTGCTTCGGGGGCAGGCGTCACTTCCAGTTTTTCCTTCAGCAGTTTTGCCGCCTGCGGATACTGGGTGCGATTCATGTATTCGCTGATCAGCAGTTCAAAGGCCTGGTTGGCAGTTTCATCGTTGCGTTCGATGAGGCTACGGGCGATTTTCAGGAAATTGAATTCATCGGGCAGTTCGAAACGCTGTATGCCGGTGGCCAGTCGAGCGAGTGTTTCGTTGTCCTGCAGTGAAAGTCGGGAGAATTTTTTTGTGTCTGTCTGAGTCTCGGACTGTGGCTGGATGGGTTCGGTTGAGAGATTTCCGGCAGTGCCCGCGCCGAATTGATTCTGCAGGAATTCGGCAAAGGCCAGCTGTGTTGAACTAAGCACGCCCGGATTCAGGAGAGCGGCTTCGTGCATTGCTCGGCGCCAGCGTTCTCCGTCCGAAACGGCTGCCTCCCAGGACTGTGGCAGCTGGTGGAAGACCGGCTGACCCTGCTCATCCACGGGGGCTGCACTGGAAGTCGGATTTGCACCGCGAGCCATCCATGGGGAAACTCCCTGTTCCGGTTCCGGCAGTTTCGTCAGATCAGACAGCAGCTGCAGTTTCCAGGCACTGGAGTAGCGAGTGGAGCCGATTTGGTCAGCAATGGCCATCCATGTCGAGGCCTTCTGCTCGGCCGAAATGGTGGGATCAGTTTCCGCAGCCTTTAAAGCCTGCAGCAGTAATTGCAGTGAGCGAATTCGATCACGAGCCTCGACGGATGCCATTTCCCCGCCGCCTCGATGACCGCCACGTTCAAACCGGCCGGCGATCAGAAAGCCGAAATCCTCCGCTGACTGGTAGCCTGCGGCGGCAGCCTGCAGGATTTCGAACCGCTGTGGATGTGCCGCAACGGCGTCTTCGATCAGCCGATCGACTTCTTTGATCCTGCCAAGAGACCGCAGACACTGCACGGCCTGCTGCAGATCATGTTTGCTGCCCTGCGGTCCCTGCAGAAGTTCCTGATAGGTCTTCAAGGCATCTGCGAAGTTGTTTTTCTGCATTTCTACGTCCGCCGAAGTTCGTTTGTCGGCGGGCTCCTGCGGAGTCGCCATCAGAGGGGCACTACTGAGCAGCAGTACAAGCACTGTCAGAAATCCACGCATGACCTGCAGTCCTTGAGTCATCAATCAGCAGAATTTGGAACCCGTAGATTACACAAGTCACGAATCTGTCGCGAGAAGATGCGTTGGTTCTGTCTGCCGGTTGGCAAAAACAGCGGCAAAACAGGGTGACACAGCTTGATTTGGTCCGTGAATTGTCTTTGATCTGTCGGCACAGGGCAGGGCGGTTTGTCCTGCTCTGGTAAAGCTACAGACGCAGTTCACCTGCGGCTGGTTCCCGTAATCCGGGTATGACGGCGGGAATCCGGCCAAACCATGAAGACACCGCAGATGTCGAGATCCAACGCGATGAATCAGGGAATTCTGCTGGCCTGTGCCTTTTCCACTGCGGCCATGACCGGGTTAATCTGGTTGATTCAGGTAGTCCAGTATCCCCTGATGGGGTCTGTGGGTACGGAGCAGTTTGTGTCTTATGAGCAGCAGCACTGTAACCGGATCACACCGGTTGTGATGCCACTGATGACGGTGGAACTGCTGACGGCGCTGTGGCTGGCGTGGAAACCGATTCCCGGTTTCAGCGGGACGCTGTGGCTGGCTGCGGCGGCGGTGCTGGGGATCTGGGCATCGACGTTTTTCATTCAGGTGCCGCTGCACGATCGGCTGTGCGTTGCGTTTGATGCGGAGCTGCATCGGCGTCTGGTGTTGAGCAACTGGATTCGTACCGTGCTCTGGACATTTCGGTCGGTGCTGATGTTTCGTTTGTTGCTGCAGGCCATGCAGCTGGCCGGCGGGGCGGGCGGTCCCGTGGTGCGGGGCTAAACCGGCAGGAGTTGCCGAAGGCCGTGGAATTCTCTCGGGAAAACCGTTGTCAGGAAACAGGCACTGTTCCTAAGTTGTTTTCTGGATATGGTTTGCGTCATATTTGGCGGCTGGGTCCGATATTGACCCGTTTTCCAGCCTGCCCGTATAGTGCGGAGTTGTTCTGCATGTCTCACCTTCCTGTCCTGTCTTTTCTCCCTTCTCTTCAGCAGCGCCGACGGCATGCGTCATGGCCCGACTGTACCGATGCTGTGTCTGGTGGCGACTCTTGTCGTCATGGCAGGGGCTGCGCGCGGTCAGGAGACTGAGATTTCGTGGGCAGGTGCAGCGCGTGAGGGAGTAACGGCGGGGCGTGAGTCGAGTGATGCGTCGCCGCGAGTCTCTCCGGCCGAGAATCTGACGGAGGACGCGACGGCTCCGCTGCGGATTTCCGGGCTGTATCAGGAAACCTTGCGCTGGTCAGCGACGGATGTGTATCTGATTGCCGGTCAGGCTGAGATTTCGCAGGCTGGTCAGACATTTTCCGGTGCCCGGATGGCTGTGTTTGTCACACGGACCAACGAGGGTTATGACACAGCGGTGTATGCGGAAGACCTGACGATCAAGGATCGGAACGGTCAGCGTGCCACGGGTGCAGTGGCATTTCGTCTGGAGTCGACGGCAGTTCCGGTGGTGGAGGTGCGTGAGTCGACGGAGGCGGAGACGGCTGATCAGCCGTTATTGCGGCGGGCTTTGGCGCGATTGTTTCCGGGCAGTCTGGACGAGCCGCGGATGGCATCACTGCAGTCACCGTCGGACGTGTTTTCTGCTCCTGTTCCGGCGGTCCAGCCGTCGAGTGATTCCGGGTCTCGTCGGGTGCAGATACGTCCGCGTTCCAATGATCCTCTGCGAGTTGAGTCATCGACGAATCCGGACACGGTGCCGGCGGAGCGAGTGACGGTGATTACGGGTGGAGTGAATGTTCTGGTGGACGGTCTGGATTCGCAGGTCGAGGGTCTGAACATGGCTCCCGGCCTGATTGACCTGTCAGCGGACCGTGTTGTGATCTGGACTCAGGCGGGCGAAAGTGATGCACTGGAGGCGGGCACAACGGTTGTGCAGCCAGCGGACGCGCGCTTTCAGGTTTATCTGGAAGGTAACATTGTCATTCGGCAGAACCAGAATGTGATTCGGGCAACGCATGGCTTTTTTGATGCTGCGGGCAGTCGTGCGATGCTGTTGAATGCCGAGCTGCGGGCCTTTGTACCGGCGACCGGCAGTGACTTTCGGGTCCGTGGGGAGCGGATGCGGCAGCTGGGTCGAGATCGCTTCCACATTCAGAATGCGTGGGCCACGACCAGTCCTTATGGCAAGCCGGGATACAGGCTGCAGGCCAGTGATATTTTTGTTGAGCCTGGACCGAATGCTGTGGTGGGAGTGGATCCGCTGACGAATCGTACGGAGGTGGGTGGTTCACCGTGGGTCACCAGTCTGAACAATCGGTTTGTGGTGGGAGAGATTCCCCTGTTATATCTGCCGAAGGTCAGTGGTCCGGCGGAGGATCCGGGGATTCCGCTGCGTGGCATCACGGTGGCCAACGATCGTATTTTCGGAGCTCAGCTGAATACGGCGTGGGATCTGAATCGCCTGCTGGGTCTGCCGAAACAGCCTGGCCTGCGTCTGGATCTGCTGGGAGATATCAAGACGGATCGTGGTGCAGGTGCTGGTATTGAGGGACGTTACTCCGGACAGGATTCGGCTGGTCCTTATCAGGGCGGCGGTCGGATTTACTATCAGTACGACGGTGGTCGGGACAATCTGGGCCTTGATCGTCGAGGATTGCAGCCGGACGACAGTAATCGTGGTGAGGTGACGTGGCGTCATCGGCAGACGCTGCCTGGCGGATCGTTGCTGTTTGGTGAGATTGGCTATCTGTCGGATCGAAACTATCTGGAGCAGTTTCATGAATCTCGTTTTGACACGGAGAAGGATGTCGAGACGGTGCTGGGGCTGCGTCAGGACTATGATGCGTGGTCGGGGCGTTTGTGGGGTCGAGCAGATCTGAGTGGATTCGAAGCAAATACTCAGTGGCTGCCGCGGGGCGACCTGTACTCCTTCTCCCAGCCGCTGTTTGATGGTCTGGCTTACTGGAGTTCGCATTCCAGTCTGGGATATGCGAATATGCAGTCGCTGCAGGCGCCGTCGAATTCGCTGGATCCCTTCAATCCGGCCGGCTTATCCTACATGACGGATGCCAGTGGTGTGGTGGCGATGACGCGGCATGAGCTGGCAGCGCCATTTTCGGCGGGGCCCGTCGCTCTTGAGCCTTTTGTCGCGGGTGAGGCTGCCTACTGGGGCTCGGGGTTTTCCGAAGCGTCCGTGGATCGAACGCTGGTGAATGCCGGCCTGCGTGCGAGGCTGACAGCCAGTCGCGTGTTTCCGTTTGTCCGCAATGCTCTGCTGGGAGTGAACGGACTGGCTCACAAACACGATACGATGCTGGAGTACGCCTGGACGAGTGTCAGTACGGGGCTGGATCAGATTCCGCAGTACAATGAGATTGATGAGAACTCACAGGAGCGATTTCGGGCGCGATACTCGCTGCCGACTCAGATTTTTCCGGGTGGGATACCAGAGCAGTTCAATCCGCGGAACTATGCACTGCGAAACGGGGCAGGTCTGTGGAGCAGTGCTCCGTTTCATGAGATTGCTGACAACCTGCAGGCACTGCGGATTGGATTTCGGGATCGACTGCAGACGAAATCGGGGCCCGAGAATGCTCCACGAATTCGTGACTGGATGGTGTGGGAGTATGGTGCGACGTTCTTTCCGCGTTCTGAGCGTGACAATTTCGGCAGTGAGTTCGGGTTGTTCTACAGTCACTACCGCTGGAATGTCAGCGATCGGACCAGTCTGTTGACGGATGCCTCATGGGATATTTTTGATAATGCATCGCAGGTGCGCAGTATCGGAATTCTCAGTCAGCGAAGTCTGCGTGGCAGTGTGTATCTGGGTCTTCGCGAGGTGGAAGCGGGTCAGTATCTGAAGAGCCAGACAGCGATCGGCAGTTACAGTTATCAGATGAGTCCCAAATGGATTTCGACGGCGTCAATGGCTTATGACATTGCTCAGAGTGAGGCGCGGGGATCCACGTTGACCTTTTCACGAGTGGGTCTGGACTGGATTCTGCACTTCGGCTTCGGGCTGGATTTCAGCAAAGACAACGTGGGTGTGGGGATTTCCCTCGAGCCGCGTTTTGGGCCTCCATCCCCCACCAGCATGGCCTCACTTCTGGGACTTCAGTGAATCGTTCCCGCGTCGCCGCATTCAGCGTGACAAGCGAAAGGCGACTGCGTACTCTAAAGCTGTTTCCGTCGCAGCGATGTGGCTGAACATCCCTCCAGATCTGCTGCCGGCCAGCAACCTGCCTCAAGTTTACTGCCTTCAGTTTCAGGAAGACCACGCATGCTCCTGACTGCTCTGTCTCCCGTGGAAGTTCCGGATCCGAAGCTGGCCTGGGCTGCTGCTCAGTGGGCTCATGACAGGCCTTTGATTTCCTGTCGTTTTGATCCGTCCGGGCAGTTTGTGTTCTGCGGTTCGGAAGATCGAGTGGCAGAGCGATTTCGCCTGTCGGACGGCGCTAAGGTCCTGCTGACGGGCGGTCATGAAACGTGGGTGAATGCCTTTGCGTTTTCAGCGGATGGTTCGGTGGTTGTCAGCGGTGGCTGCGACGGTCGACTGTGCTGGTGGACGGCCACGGCTGAAACTCCGCAGTTGATACGGACGGTGCAGGCACACGGCACCTCATGGGTGCGTGCCTTGGCCGTCAGTCCGGACGGGACTCTGCTGGCCAGCGGTGGTAACGACAACATGGTTCGGCTGTGGAATCTGGCCGACGGGGTTCTGGTGCGGGAAATCCCGGGCCATGAGAAGCATGTGTATTCAGTGACCTTTCATCCGGATGGGAAAAGTCTGTTTTCGGGCGATCTGGGTGGCAGTGTCAGGCAGTGGGATGTGCAGACGGGCGCAGAGCAGCGGAAGCTGGATGCAACACCGTTATTCTCGTACAACGGCGGGCAGCAGGTGGATTTTGGGGGCGTTCGTGCGCTGGCCGTCAGTCCGGACGGCAAGCGTCTGGCAGCCGGGGGGCTTTACAAAGCGTCAAATCCGTTGGGGGCAGTGCACGAGCCACTGGTGATTCTGTTCAGTCTGGAGACGGGCGCGGCAGAGCGGCAGCAGCTGGCCGAAGGAATTACTCAGGGTGTCTTGTGGCGTCTTGTGTGGCTGGCTGACGGATCACTGATGGGAATCAGTGGGGGTGGCAGTGGAGGCTGGTTGCTGTTCTGGAAGCCCGATGCGGACAAGGACTATCATCGCTTTCAGCTGGCCAGTCTGGCTCGTGATATGGATCTGCACACAGATGGAATCACTGTGGCAACGGCACACTATGATCGCCATGTGCGAATTACGAAGCTGAATGCCAAACCAGCCTGAGTGGCTGGTTGTCGGGCTGACTGCTGTTGAGGCCGAATCAGATCAGATCAGTTCAGTTCAGTTCGAAAAAGCCGTCTTCTTCTGAGCCTCGATCGCCGACGGCGGTCCAGTCCAGTCGACCTTTAGTGGCATCCTGAGTAATTTTCAGTTTGTAGGTTTCGCCATCTGCGGCAGTGCCGGTGCCTTCAAAACCAGCGGCAGCGGGTGTGAGAGCAATTTTGGTCAGTTCCAGTTTGCGAGTCATTTCCGCTTCGACTTGTGGTTGCTTCCATGTTCCCGGTGTTTCTGCAGCACAGCCGGCCAGCAGGGCCAGGCACAGCAGTGTGCTGCGAAACAGGAAATTGCAGTGCAGTTGCGGTTGGCTGAAGGGATGCTGGATCACAAGGCTTGCTCCGGAGAATGACCTGAGAAATCGCACTTGAGGTGGGAGTCCGGGTGATCGACATCTCGAAAGTATAGTCTCCTCGCAGTTGTGTTTCCAGTAGTTTCGACATCCTCGACAGGAAGTGTGGCGATCAGTTTCCATAGACTGAGCGATGGTCTGAATTGCGGGGGTAATTTCGATTGAAAGAATCTCGTTCCAGCTGGCTTCGAATCCCATTCAGATTGATTGAATCATCCTGCGAGGCTGGCGTTGAAGTATCCCAGGTCCACGCGGAATCTGAGGCGGGTTGCGCGGGATGCCATTCACCAGCGGCAGTATTCCTGATGAAGCGGCGGTCAGATCCGTTGCCGCGTTTGGTATTCGTGGCTTTCCCACCCTGTCGCGGGTTCTTTGTGACATAGGTTCGCGTCGTTCCACGCTGAATGTTGAGCACTTCAAGTGTGATAGGAGATCCTGCCGCCTGTTTCAGGGCTTCCAGGCATTCGGCTTTTGTGGCTACTGTGGATCCATTGACAGCTGTGATCACATGCTGTCCAGCGATGAGCATATAGCGAGTCTGATCGCCGTCACGAAACAGGTTACGAGCGACTGTGCCTGTGACATCGGTCACCAGTGCTCCTGCGGATGACCCCCACGTCTGCAGGCAGACTCCCAGTATTTCATCGCACGCAGACACGGGATTCGCAGCCGAGTTGAGGAATGTCAGCAGAGTGATCAGCAGCATTCCGGAGATTGAGCGTCCGTTGTGTGCAGACGTGACGTGCAAATGGTCATTGATGCAGTTGTTCATTAGTGGTAGCCCTGTTCTGAGAAGTCATTTGAAAGAAGTCCTGATGCCATAATTCATGGCAGCACTCAGTGCCATTAGGATTGTTCTGAGGATTTGTGACGGCATTTTTTGGATTTTCGTGAATAGACAGTTCGTAAAACTGGCAGTTGGCGGGGTGACTTGGGAAGTTGTGGCTCAGGTTGAGCGGTGACAGGGAGAGTGGGAATGCAGGGGCGGGGCTGATGCTGCTGGCGGTTGAGACATCGGGGATGACAGGTTCATTGGCTGTGTTTGCCGATGGGCAGGTTGTGGCCGAGCGGATGCTGGAGTCAGAGGGGCGTAGGCATGCGCAGACACTGGTGCAGGAAACCGGTCAGCTGTTGAGTGGTGCGGGGCTGAAGATTGAGCAACTGACGGCCGTTGCAGTCAGCAGCGGTCCCGGCAGTTTCACGGGACTGCGGGTCGGGCTGGTGTTTGCGAAGACCCTGTCGTGGCTGCGTGGAATTCCGCTGTTGTCGGTGAATACTCTGCAGGCCATCGCGCAGCAGTGTTCAGAGCAGTACTCCGAGGTGCTCAGTATCAGTGATGCACAGCGGGGTGAGGTCTTTGGGGTGGTGTGTCGGCGAGATCACGATGGCAGAATTCTGCGTCCGGTGGCCGAGGTGCAGGTGTTTGGGGTGGCGGATTTACCGGCGGTGACTGTGGTTGCTGGGCCGGTTGTGGAGCAGCATCGGGGTGTTCTTGAGCAGCTGTCTGGCAGGAAACTGGTTGCTCTGTCTCCACGGGCGGCGACGGTTGCAGTGCTGGGGGCTGATCAGCTTCAGCGGGGGCAGACAGCCGTTCCGGAGCTGCTGGAACCATTGTATGTGCGTCCCAGCTATGCAGAAGAGAAGCGGGCTGCGGCGGGTGGGTGATCCGGATGAAATACCTCGGAACGGGCCAGGAAAGCCGTGAGTTTGCCTCGGCTTGATGTCATAATGGCGAGTGGTTACGGCAGAGTTAGTGTGTGGGACAATTCACAGCAGAAATCAAAGTTGCGGCAGGGCTTATGTCAGCAGAAGCTTCCGAGGGTGCAGAATCGTGTTCGGCTGATCCGGCGGGTTCTGACGC
>CAXBSH010000021.1:0-31593 GCA_963977705.1 uncultured Planctomycetaceae bacterium | reverse complement strand
GGCTCGGCAGGAGCCTCGCCCTCCCAAGGGGAACCGCCCTGACCACTGACCACTGACCACTGACCACTGACCACTGACGAACTGACGAACTGACGAACTGACGAACTGACGAACTGACGAACTGACGAACTTTATTTTACCTAGAGCAAAAAAAAGAGCCAGGAATCCCCGGCTCTCACTGCATGCAGACTTCTGGCACTTTAGACCGCGTGCGGCCTAATGCTGGGGAACACACTCGTCCCGCAAGCCCACCTCTTCAACAACATCCAATGGACACAACTCGGAACGCACCACACTCATGTTCCGCGGAGCCTCAACTCCGATCCTGACAGAATTGGGACCAATCCTGACCACTGTAATCGCGATCTCGTCGCCAATCAGAATCCGCTCACTCGTCTTTCGTGAAAGCACCAACATTCCATTTCTCCTTGTGCGGGCCACACCCAGTACCCCCCAAAAGGCACCTCAGGCATCGCCGTCATCCCTGAACAGCAGCGTTCATCTGCTGAACGATCTCAAACACGGACAACCCGTCGTCACTTTGACATCGCCATCAGAATGATAACAACACCAAAACAAAACACCAGCAAACCACCACTCCTCACTGCCGTTTTTTATGCACACCCCTAAATCACCTGCTGCCCAAAAAACAGGCACCCGCAAGCAGCACAAAAAACAGGCAATTCCACGCCGAATCAAGCAGTGCCATTTTGGCAGAGCAGCATTCCGAAGACGACCGTGGGATTTGCTATCAAGGGGAAGCCGCCCACCAAAACCCTGCCTGACAGGCAAACCTCCGCGGATTGCCTACAATCACACGTCAACAAAACGAGGGTCCTGCGGAAGCCGTCGCAGTCCTCTGTTCAGGCAGTTTTCAGCGGCAATGCTGGCACACCAACTATGACGACACGCGATATCGTGATCAGAGGCGCTCGCGAGCACAATCTGCAGAGCGTCAGCCTGTCGCTGCCCCGCAACAAGCTGATTGTGATGTCCGGCGTCAGTGGTTCCGGGAAAAGCTCGCTGGCTTTCGATACGCTGTATGCAGAGGGTCAGCGACGCTACGTCGAATCACTCAGTACCTATGCTCGGCAGTTTCTGGGACAGATGCCCAAGCCGGATGTCGATTCCATCACCGGCCTGGCTCCGTCCATTTCGATTCAGCAGAAATCCACCAGCCGCAATCCTCGCAGTACCGTCGGCACCATCACAGAGATTTATGACTTTCTGCGAGTCCTGTATGCTCGCGTCGGACAGGGCTACTGTTACGTTTCCGGCCAGCCAATCCGTGCACAATCGGCCGATCAGATCATCGACAGTCTGTTGAGCCAACCCGTTGGTACTCGCTTCCAGATCCTCGCCCCCGTCGTCCAGAATCAGAAAGGTGAGTTTCGCGATCTGTTCGACGACCTGATGAAAAAAGGTTACCTCCGCGCACGTGTCGACGGCGAAACCATCAATCTCGCCGAAGCTCCCGCACTCCGCAAACACCACAAACACACGATTGATGTTGTCATCGATCGACTGGTCGCGGGATCCGGCCAGCGTACTCGAGTGGCAGAAGCCGTCGAACAGGCT
Source organism: uncultured Planctomycetaceae bacterium (assembly GCA_963977705.1). Classification (GTDB taxonomy): domain Bacteria; phylum Planctomycetota; class Planctomycetia; order Planctomycetales; family Planctomycetaceae; genus SXXK01. The sequence goes on along the minus strand of CAXBSH010000021.1, from coordinate 30,015 downwards.
CTCAAGCTTGGCGAAGGACGACTGATCTGCAGTGCCGAAACAGCCTACGCCCGCGCTGCCGAGAGCGAAACCGAGCGCCCCGCTCGCAGGACTCGACGCCCCGCTGCGGAACTCGCAACTGAAATGGTGGCGGAATCCAACAGTGACTACCGCAGTACCAGCGAAAATCGCAGCACCAGCGATCGCCTTTACAGCTCTCAGTATGCCTGCGCTGAAAGCGGCATGAGCTATGAACCGCCCAGCCCACAGCTGTTCAGCTTCAACAGTCCACTGGGGATGTGCCCTGAATGCAGTGGGCTCGGCATGCGCCACGGCTTCCCGCTGCACCGTCTGGTGCTCGATGAAAATCGTTCCATTCAGAAAGGTGCCCTGCTGCTGCTGGACTGGTCAAAGATGGGCCGCTGGCCGAAGCATCTGCTTGTCGGAGCTGCAAATGCCATCGAAGAAGACTGCGGGCTGGCAGTCGACTCGCTGCTCAAAACCAAATGGCGCGATCTGCCCGAAAAGGCTCGTGAGCTCTGGTTGTACGGCACCGGCGAACGACACGTCACGTTCACATGGCGCAGTCGAGGTGGTGCATGGAAGCATGGCGGCAAGTGGGATGGCTGGTCCAATCGCCTGCTGGAATCGTGGCGTACCGCGGCCAATCCCATGCGGCGACGTCAGCTTGAAAAGCATATGGAAGTTGTGACCTGCACAGCCTGCTCGGGCGAACGACTGAACAGGCAGGCGCGCAATGTCCGCATCCGCACCGCACACCCGGCTTTCAGTCAGCAGGGGCGACAGCCGGAAATCAGCCTGCCCCGACTCTGCGGTCTCTCTGTCAGAGAAGCCAGTCAGTTCTTTGAAAAACTGGTTCTGGACCCTGTCCAGACACTGATCGCCGAAGAAGTCCTGAAGGAAATCCGTGGCCGACTGGGATTCCTGCTGCAGTGCGGACTGGACTACCTCACACTCGATCGTTCCGCCCCGACACTCTCCGGCGGAGAATCCCAGCGAATTCGACTGGCCGGCCAGATCGGCTGCGGCCTGACCGGTGTCGTCTATATTCTCGACGAACCATCGATTGGACTGCACCCGCGCGACAACACCATGCTGCTCTCCAGCCTTGAACGCCTGCGCGACCAGGGCAATACAGTAATCGTCGTGGAACATGACGAAGAAACCATGCGCGCCGCCGATCACATCGTGGACTTCGGACCGGGGCCCGGAGTCCTCGGTGGAGAAGTCGTCGCCGCAGGCAGCCTCGCTGAGATCCTCAAATCAGAACGCAGTGTGACCGGACAGTTCCTGTCCGGACGACAGTCCATCGAAACACCAAAGGTTCGTCGTGCGCCAGACCGCGGCTGCATCACGGTCCACGGCGCACGACACAACAATCTGCAGAACGTCACCGTCAGCTTTCCACTGGGACGACTGATCTGCGTTACTGGCGTCAGTGGTTCCGGAAAAAGCTCACTCATCAACGACATTCTCTGGCAGGTCGTCAATCGCGATGTCAACGAGGGCGTTGGCGAACCCGGACTGCACGACCACATTACAGGCCTCGACCTGATCGATAAGGCCATCGACATCGATCAGTCTCCGATCGGTCGCACGCCACGTTCCAATCCGGCAACCTATGTGAAGGTGTTTGACGAAATCCGCAAACTGTATGCCCAGCTGCCACAGTCAAAACTGCGCGGCTACAAGGAAGGACGCTTCAGCTTCAATGTGGAAGGGGGGCGATGCGAAGCCTGTGAAGGCCACGGCGCCACAAAGCTGGAAATGGACTTCCTCGCCGATATCTGGGTACCCTGTACCGTCTGTGAAGGCCGTCGCTTCAGTCGCGAAACACTGGAAGTAAAATTCCGGGATCGCAGCATCGCTGACGTTCTGAATATGGAAATTCGCGAAGCGCTCGAGCTGTTTGATGCGTTCCCCAAAATCCGCCAGCTGCTCCGCACACTCCGCGATGTCGGTCTCGATTACATGCAGCTTGGACAGGCCTCGCCCACGCTGTCCGGTGGTGAAGCCCAGCGCATCAAGCTGGCTCGAGAACTGGGACGCAGATCCACCGGCCGCACGCTGTATCTGCTGGATGAACCCACCACCGGACTGCATTTCGCTGATGTCCGCAAACTTCTCGAAGTCCTGCAGGGGTTCGTGGAATCCGGCAACACCGTGATCGTCATCGAACACAATCTTGATGTCATCCGCACCGCTGACTGGCTGATCGATATCGGTCCCGAAGGCGGCGCGGGCGGCGGACGAGTGATTGCTGAGGGCACTCCCGAACAGATCGCAGCCTGCGACGCTTCGCACACAGGAGCAGCCCTCCGCGACGTGCTGCCAGGATTCCGTCGCCGCAAACGCAGCCAGACAACGGCCCCAAACAAAACTCGCAAAGACCCGTTCGCTGCCGGTCGCTCCATTCGGATTGTCGGAGCAGGGCAGCACAATCTGCAGCACGTCAGCCTCGAAGTTCCTCGCGAACAACTCAGTGTGTTCTGCGGCCCCAGCGGCAGCGGAAAAACTTCACTGGCCATGGACACACTCTATGCAGAAGGACAGCGACGCTACGTCGAAAGCCTGTCAGCCTATGCCCGCCAGTTCCTCGGACAAATGCCCAAACCCAAAGTGGAAAGCATCCAGGGACTCAGTCCGGCCATCGCCATCGAACAGAAAACCGTTGGTGCCACACCACGCTCAACAGTGGGTACTGTCACCGAAATCTATGACTACCTCCGCGTCCTGTACGCCAGACTCGGCACTATCTGCTGCCCTGCCTGCGGGATTCCCGCTGAGCAGCAGACCACGGATCAGATTGTCGAACGAATTCTGCAGCAGCCGACCGGTACCCGTCTGCTCATCTCTGCTCCGGTGGAAATCGACCGAACGGTGCCCTTCAGCAAACTCTGGGAACGACTCCGCTCCTCCGGGTTCGCTCGCGTCCGGATCAATGGTATCACGCATAGTCTGGAAGAAGCTCCCGAGATTGATCATCGCAGACAGCACAGTGTGGCAGTCGTGGTCGATCGCATTTCAGTCGATCCCGCCCAGCGCAGCCGCCTGACTGACTCTGTGGAAGCCGCACTGAACGTCGGTCGCGGTGTCATCCACGCAGTGCTCTCTGATAAAGCTCAGCCTGAACAGAACTGGAAATCACTGCGGTTCAGTCTGCACCTTTCCTGCAGCTGCTGCGAACGATCATTCGAACATCAGACTCCCCAGAAATTCTCGTTCAACAGCCCGCTGGGGTGGTGTAAGAGCTGTGAAGGCCTCGGAACAGAATTCGGAGCCAATCAGGATCTGCTGATCACCGGTCCGGAACGTTCGCTGCGTGACGGAGCAGTGGGAACATGGCCGGACCCCGCAGCAAATCCGCTGTTCGCCGCCATGCTCGAAGCAATGGCCATCACCTTCGAACTGCCACTCGATGACCCCTGGTACAGACTGACACCGGCACAGCAGCGACTTGTACTTCACGGTGACGATGAAAAATGGGTGCAGGTCACTGCCGAACAGCTGCGTGGCACTCCCGGGACACTCCCATTCCGCTTCCGCTATCGCGGACTGTACCCATCCATCGAAGCAGCCTCGCGACTGTCATGGTCGCATCGACACTCACTGTCTGAAATGGCCGGCACGCGCGACTGCACAGCCTGCGGAGGCACTCGACTGGAAGCTGATGCGGCTGCCGTCCGCATTCGCAGCACAACACTTCCGCAACTCTGCCGCATGCCACTCGCCGAATCACTGAAATTCCTCAACCAGCTGAAACTCAGTCGCGAAGAAAAGAAAATCGCCGGTGACCTGCTGAATGAAGCCATCCATCGACTCAGCTTCCTCGTCGATGTCGGTCTCGATTACCTCACACTGGATCGTGGGATGCCCACACTCTCCGGTGGCGAATCGCAGCGGATTCGACTGGCCGGACAGGCTGGACGTGCGCTCACCGGCGTCCTGTATGTGCTCGACGAACCCACCATCGGGCTGCACCCGCGAGACAACGGTCGGCTGCTGGAAGCCCTTAAACGCCTGCGTGATCTTGGCAATACCGTACTGCTGGTGGAACACGATCGCGAAGTTCTGGACGCCGCCGACCGACTGTACGACTTCGGCCCCGGAGCCGGACGCCTTGGTGGTACTGTGGTTGCCAGCGGAACGCCAGCCGAACTGAAACAGCAGGCCGCACAGTCACTCACGGGCGGATATCTCAGCGGAGCTCGCAGTATCCCGCTGCCGCCACAGCGGCGCGATGCTGCAGCAGGACCGTTCCTCGAACTGCTGGGCGCCTCTCGCAACAATCTGCGACAACTGGACCTGCGAATTCCCCTCAAAACCTTCACCTGCATCACCGGCGTCAGCGGCTCCGGAAAAAGCTCGCTGATCATGAACACACTCGCGCCAGCGGTGGCCAAACGACTGGGGCTCAGCACAGAATCACCCGGAATCTTCCGTGAACTTCTGGGAGTCGAACATCTCAGCAAAATCGTCATCGTTGACCAGAATCCCATCGGCACCACACCAGCCTCCAACCCCGCCACCTACGTTGGTGTCTTTGATGAAATTCGCGAATTGTTCTGTCGCATGCCCGACGCGCGAGTCCGTGGCTACCGCCCTGGACGATTCAGCTTCAATCGACCGGGCGGTCGCTGCGAAGACTGTGAAGGGATGGGGCAGAAAAAAATCGAAATGCACTTCCTGCCGGATGTCTGGGTGGAATGCCCGACCTGTCGTGGCCGTCGCTTCACCACGGAAACGCTGGCCGTAAAATTCAATGACTGCAGCATTGCTGATGTGCTGGAAATGTCCGTCACCAAAGCCCTGCAGCTGTTTGCCTCTGTCCCGAAAATCCGTGGACCACTGGCGACACTCGACGCCATCGGTCTCGGTTACCTGACGCTGGGGCAGTCTGCCCCCACACTCAGTGGTGGTGAAGCCCAGCGCATCAAACTCGCTGCCGAACTCTGCCGACCGAATCGTGGTCGCTCGCTGTATCTGCTCGATGAACCCACCACCGGGCTGCACTTCGACGATATCCTCAAACTGCTCAGTGTTCTCAACAGCCTTGTGGACCAGGGCAACACGATCGTCGTCATCGAACACAATCTCGATGTCATCAAAACCGCAGACTGGGTGATTGATCTTGGCCCCGAAGCCGGTGCAGGTGGCGGTCGAATTGTCGTCGCCGGAACTCCGGAAGCCGTGGCCCAATACGGCACCGAAGTCGCACCCTCTGACACAACTGCTGCCACCACAGGAAAGAAATCGCGCCGCAGAACACAGCCTGCAGCCGAAATCAACCGGCCTCGATCATGGACCGGCGAACTGCTGGCACCTGTACTGGCCGAGTCGCGCACAGAACAGATCGCCACATTTGATCCGGCATCCGTAACGGAAAAACGTTCCGGGGATGTCAGCATTGAACAACTGGGACGCGCCGCAAAACTGCCCTGGGAAACCGATGGGCGAAAATGGCATACACAGGACCGCATCGCACATAACGGACAGCCCTGCCACTGGGAAGGACGCGCACTGCAACTGGTCATCAATCTGCTGGAACAGAACGCTGCATTCGCACCAGCCAACTGGAATGATCGTTCGACCGTTGAAGTTCGGGCAACCAAAGGCCCGGGCTGGTTTCTTCACGCTCGCACCGCCGCCGAATGGCTGCTGACACTGTGCTTCCGAGTCCGACGTGACAAGTTCAACGCGGAAACGCTCGATGCCGAACTCGGACTGCCCCCACTCGATGAAATGAAGGAAATTCCCGTCTACGGACGTGAACCGCGAGTCAAAGCACGCAACCTGAGAAGTGGGTGGCAGGAAGTCACCATCCGGATCTGGAACCACGCGGAAGTTGATACCCCGGAATTCCGTCGCTTCCTGCAACAGGCCAGCCAGTCATTTCTGGATCTGGTCAAGGCAGAATCCGGCGATCCTGAAAGCCTGTTGCCCTGGAAAAAACTTGGACGCAAATGGCACCTGCTGCACAAAGGATTTCCAGGAAACGGTCGGATCCAATGGTACTTTGACCTGCTGCCTGGTCTGCTCATCTTTCTCGAATCCGCACTTGCAGACTTCGAAGCCGACTACGCGATGCAGACAAAGATCAACTGGCGGCATCGGGATACGGAAAAGCCCGTCGCCGAACTGCACACCAAGCGGTCTGACGGAGTCGAAATCTGTCTGTTCTGTGCCCCAGGAGAAATCACGCTGGGCCGCTTTGCCACGCTCGGCAGCGTCCGCAGTATCACTCCCGCCAACGACTGCGACGAAGTCCGCATCCGACTTTCTCAGGCCCAACATGTGGAAGATCCACTGCTGTCGACGTTCCTGATCGACGCAATATCAGTGCTGGCCCGCCGCTGAAATACCGCTCAGACCCGCGGCTTCGCGGCACCACCAACAGCCTCCAGCTGCGCAGTGCGATCCTGCAGAGCCGACTCCACCGCTGTCACGGCTGCTGCCGGAAGTACTCGACTGCCAGCAGTATAGGTCTGCTGAATCTGCTGCGGACTGCGCGCACCCACGATCGCCGCAGTCAGCTGCGGATGACGCAGAGTCCAGGCAATCGCCAGATCGGTCAATGACCACCCGAGGTCCGCTGCCACCTCACGCAGTCGCTGCACAAACGCCAGATTTATCTCCAGCTGCGGCGACTGAAAACGCGGATCACGCGAACGATGATCCTTCTGCGAAAGACCGGCCGCCCGCTCAGACGTAAACGCACCCGTCAACAAACCCTTCCCCAGCGGGCTGTAACACACCACACCAATTCCCTGCTGACCACAGTACGGCAGAATCTCAGACTCGACATCACGAGCAATCATGCTGTAGGGCGGCTGCTGCGACTGAATCGGGTGAATCGCCTGCAATCGCTGCATCTGCACTACCGAATGATTCGAAACACCAATGTATCGCACCTTCCCCTGACGCTGCAGATCCACCAGCGCCTGCCAGCCCTCCTCGATCTCCTCGTCAGGCTCCGGCCAGTGCATCTGATACAGATCAATACACTCCACCTGCAGTCGCCGCAGACTGGCTTCACACTCAGCAATCACACTGTCCCGCCGCAGACACTTGCCGATCTCACCGTTGCCCAGAGCAACTCGACCACACTTCGTCGCCACCAGCGGACGCTCGGATATCGGAATCTGACCCAGTGCCCGCGCGACCAGCTCCTCACTGCGACCCTCACCGTAAATTGCCGCAGTATCGATCCAGTTGATCCCCAGACGCACCGCCTCTGTGATCGCAGCAACCGCCGCGTCATCGTCCTGATCACCCCAGCCAAACTTCCAGTCACCACCACCAATCGCCCATGTACCCAGACCAATCACGCTGAGCCATGGACCGTCTGTTCCCAGTTGTCGCTGCTGCATCTCACCCGCCCCGCTGCCAATCACACCCACCCCAGCTCAACCACGCACCGGAATAAAATTCCGCAGATACGTACAGGCCTGACGCAGTGAAGCAATCCGGTCCTCCAGACTGCCCTCCCACGCCCGATCCTCCACCTCCACACACACCGCACCACGATAACGACTGTCGTACAGCACCGAAAAGAAACGCCCCCAGTCCACGTCACCCATCCCGGGTAACTTCGGAGTATGGTACTGGTTCGGATGAGCCAGAATGCCCACACGATTCAGACGCTCACGATCCAGACGCACGTCCTTCGCATGCACATGAAACAGCCGACTGCTGAATTCACGCAGCGGACTCAGATAGTCCATCTGCTGCCAGATCATATGCGAAGGATCATAGTTCAGCCCCAGACTGGCCGAGCCCACGTCGTCGAACAGCCGAGTCCAGATTTCCGGACTGACCGCCAGATTCTTGCCCCCCGGCCACTCGTCCGCCGTAAACAGCATCGGACAGTTCTCTATGCCAATCCGCACACCTGACTGCTCCGCCAGACCAACCAGCGGTTTCCAGACCTGCAGCATCCGCTGCCAGTTGTCTGCCACCGACTTCGTCCAGTCCCGACCAATAAACGTGTTCACACTGGTCAGCCCCAGCGCGTGAGCCGCACGAATCACCGTCTCCAGATGACCCACCGCTGCCTCAGATTCACCTGCAATCGGACTGAGCGGATTCGGGTAATAACCAAGACCACTGATTGAAACACCAGTCCGCTGCGTCACTTGGTGAATCCGAGCCACAGCAGAGGCATCCAGTGCGGCCGTATCAATATGACTGACACCCGCATAACGACGCTCAGCTCGGCCAACCGGCCAGCAACAGACCTCCACACAGTCATATCCAATATCGGCAGCTGTCTCAAACACCTGCTCGAATGTCAGATCCGGCAGAATCGCACTGACAAAACCCAGCTGCATACAAATCGTCCTGATGCCCGGAAGACAAAGCGGCAGCGGCAGTCAATCACTGCCGCCTGCCGCACATACCGTCATCGCCCCCGCAGACACAGCGGGAACCTGCACTGTCACAGTCAGCCCAGTTCGCCCCGCACTCGCTCTAGCAGCTTCTTCGTTGCACGGATCCCGGCGTACTCGTCCAGCTTACTGCCCTCGTACTCAATCCCCACATACCCGGCATACCCTGCCGCCAGCACGATCTTCATCATCTTCAGGTAGTCGGTCTTTGTCTCGTTGCCCGCCTCATCAAAGTCATGCGACTTCGCGCTGACCGCCTTCGCAAACGGCATCAGCTCTTCCACCCCCTTGTACCGATCATACCACTCCTCACCCTGAATCCGGAAATTGCCGAAGTCCGGCAGCGTTCCACAGTTCTTCAGATTGACCAGCTTCATCACGGAAGACAACCACGCCCCGTTCGAAGATAAACCGCCATGGTTTTCCACAATCACATTCAAACCATGCTGCGCCGCAAACTCAGACAACGCTCGCAATCCGTCCGCCGCACGGTGCATCTGCTCTTCGTACGAACCTGCACTGCCGGCATTCACTCGAATCGAATGACAACCCAGAGTCTTTGCGGCCTCGACCCAGCGATAGTGATTCTCGACAGCCTTCATCCGCTTCGACAGCGACGGATCCCCAAGATTCCCTTCACCGTCAATCATGATCAGCAGAATCTTCACACCCACATCCGCCGCTCGCTTCTTCAGATCCGCCAGATAGGCCGCATCCTGAGCCTTGTCCTTGAAGAACTGATTCACATACTCCACCGCCTCAATCCCGAACTCCTGCTTTGCCGTTGCAGCAAAGTCCAGATTATTCAGCTTCCCCGCAAACAACGTCTTATGCAGTGACCATTCAGCCAGTGAAATCTGAAACTTACCAGCATCGGCAGCCAGCACTGACGAACCATTCAGGGCCGCAGCAGCAGCCGCAGCAGCAGCCAGAAACGACCTGCGAGATGTAACCGTGTGCATGAATCATGACTTTCAGAAATAATGCTCTGGATGAATCGACGTCCCTCTAGTCTACAACTGAAACTGCAGATTCACAAATCCGCAGATTTCAGAAGCTCCGCCAACGTCGAAAACTGCCCGCCTGCTATGCTCTCCGGATCCCCCCTGGCCCCCCGAAAAACTCGGAAAATCGCTCCATGTCGCACACTCCGCACCAGCAACACCCCCGGATCCTCATCGCCGGCTGTGGCTATACCGGCCTCCGCGCCGCCCGCGCGTGGCTCAGCCGCGGACTGACCGTCACCGCCATCACCCGGTCCACAACCCGCGCACACACACTGCAGCAGCACGGACTGCAGACACTCGTCGCTGACCTCGCCGACAATTCCACACTTCCCGAACTGCCCGACGCCCAGATCGTCGTCTGGTCCACCGGCTACGATCGCAACTCCAGCAGCTCACGCCGACAACTGTGGATCGACGGACTCACAAAACTGCTCCACAAACTGCCAGACTCCCCACACCCACGCCGACTGATCCTGACCTCCACAACCAGCGTCTATGGCGACGCCGCCGGCAGCTCTGTCGATGAATCCACAACACCTCAACCGGTCCAGGAAGGCGGCCTCGTGTGCCTTGAAGCCGAACAACTGCTCAGACAATACTGCCTGTCGCTCGGACATACACCCATCATTCTCCGCCTCGCCGGCATCTACGGCCCCGGCAGACTGCTCCGCCGACTGCAGGACCTGCACGAACAACGCCCCATCCCAGCGGACCCCGATGACTGGCTCAACCTGATTCACGTCGATGATATCGTCAGCACGCTCCTCTACACCGCCAGCTGCCCCAGCCCGCCAACACTCATGAACCTCGCCGCCAGCGAAACCGCCACACGCCGCACTTACTACCAAACTCTGGCCCAGCTTGCCGGCACGCCAGCACCCGTGTTTCAGCCAGCCTCCGAAACCACCGGTCGCGGCCCCAGTGGGAACCGGCGAGTCACCAGTGTGGTACGTCCACTGCTGGATCTCACGTTCCAGTACGAAAACTGCCGCGCTGGCCTGCAACAGGCCCTCGCGGCAGATTCAGATTCTCACTGACCACCCAAACCCCGCTTCATCACTTCTGCGGTACAGGTCGGAACGGCCACTTCGGACTGCCCGCAGGATCATCACGGTGCGGACTTTTGCCCAGCGCGAAATCTTCCGGCTTCAGATTCAGCTCACGATAATAATTGCCATCATTAATGAATCCGTAAAACGTCGGATAAAACGGATCCACATACGCCACATCCGCCTGCTCCGGAACCTTGCCACCTGTCAGGTACACCGCCGCATTCACAATCAGTCGACGCAGATCCTCGTCCACGAAATCCACGGCCGCACCAGCTGTCGTACAGAATGAACGGCCAGCCGCACCACCCTGCAACTGATACGAATGCAGCCATGCCAGTGGCTGCATCGGCATGTTCCGCTTGTCATCTGCCAGCGTCTTTGACTGCGGATCCAGCGTCTCAGTAATCGCGCCACGCAGCAGAATCTGATCCTTGTCCGTCAGATGCACCACGCCGTACACATCACTCGGAGCAAAAATGTCGCCCACTCCAGTCAGCACCGGATGCTGCTCAGCACCAGCCTCCACAACACTCCGCGCTCCCTCAACCTTGTGATGCCCATGGTGCGATACCCACTGCTCACCAAGAATCTGACGGCCAAACTGGTCAAACGTCAGATCATCACTGAATTTTTCACCACCCCGGAATGCGTGCGTCGCCGTTCGCAGACCAATAATCGGTCGCCCAGCCTTCAGAAAGGCAGCGATCTGAGCTGCCTGCTCGGCACTCGGATGACGAAAACGCGTTGCAATAATCATCAGATCCGCAGTCTGCAGCGAATCAAAGCCGCGAATCCCCTCCTGATTGTTCGAATCAATATACTCCGCACCGTTCGGTCCGAACGCAAACAGTACCGTACAGCGAAAACCATGCTTCTGACTCAGAATCTTGGCCAGCATCGGCATGACCTCTTCCGAGCGATACTCTTCGTCACCCGAGACCAGCACGATGTGGCCACGCGCCTCCCCTTTGGGCTCCAGCACCAGACGATCGGCCGCACCCGCAGACACTCCTGATGACAACAGAACAAGAGCAGCCAACAGCACACGTCGAGGCAGTCCGCACAGCATACAACAATTCCTTTAGCTTCAAGAAACTTCAAAAACTGATTAATTCAGGTCTTATTGTCCCAGCTGTTTGGAACGCAGCGCAGCCGCTTCCACAGCATTCATCAAGGCCGCTCGCAGGCCACCCTGCTCCAGCGCATGCAGTCCGGCAATCGTCGTCCCGCCTGGACTGGCCACCGCATCCTTCAGCGCCGCCGGATGCTGCCCCTGAGTCAACACCATCTCCGCTGCTCCCAGCAGAGTCTGTGCGGCCAGTCGAGTAGCCACCACTCGAGGCAGCCCCATCTTCACACCACCATCACTCAATGCTTCAATGATCTGAAACGCATAGGCCGGTCCACTGCCCGATAATCCCGTGACCGCATCCAGCAGATGCTCACCCACCCACTGAATCATCCCCACTGTGGACAGCAGCGTCTGAGCCAGCTGCACGTCCTCAGGAGTACACGTGTCGGCCGCTGCCGCCGCACTCGCCCCTCGCCCTATCAACGCCGGAGTATTCGGCATCACACGAATCAGTCGAGTCCCCGGAGGCAGGGCCGCCGACATCCGCGCCAGAGTAATCCCAGCCGCTACCGAAATCACCAGCGGCGAATTCGTCAGCAACGGCGAAATCACCCCCAGTACCTCAGGCATCACCTGCGGCTTCACCGCCAGAATCACCACCGTCGCGCCAGACACAGCATCCGCAGCATGCTCCGTCACCACACACTCCGGACCAACCGTCTGCTGAAACTGCCGCCGCGCAGGCTCTGCCGGATCATAGCCGCAGATCTGCGCCGGACGCAGCACGCTGCGAGCAAAACCTGACGCCAGAGCCGTTGCCATCTGGCCCGTACCAATAAATGCCGCTCGATGATTCGACGGATCCATACCCTGCTTCCACAGAAATACACACCCCGGCAGATGCCCACGGCACCTGCCGGAGTACCACAGCACAGACTGTCAGTTGTTGTTGATCGTCACACCCGGCCAGTCGTCCGTACGGAACGGAGTCAGGGGCAGACCAGCACCACTGAACATGTTGCACACCGGATTGTCGGCCCACGCATAGCGGACAGCAACCGGAGCTGCCACCTTACCACTGGAAACCTCAATCCGACCGTCCTGCAGCACCTTCGCGTCCGCCCACACAAACTTGTGGTCCTCACCAGCGATCGCAAAGCCCACCGGCTGAGCCACATCGAACGGACGCCAGCCACCCGCTACATGCTCAAATGTCAGCACAATCTTCCCGTCCACTCGCTCCATACTCTTATACTGAGGACTGTGGAAAGGCACCTGCACACCATACTCATTGGCCAGCGCCCAACGCGCCAGACGACGACCCACATCCACCTTGTTCTTCGGATGAATGTCCTTGCCCTCGCCAATGTCAATAATCACCGCCTCACCCGTGTTCTTCAGACGCGACATCGTCATCGTCTGCGCCTCACGCAGCTCCGCCCAGTCACTCTCCGCCGGCTCTGCCTGCTGGGCCTTGAAATCAGCCAGCTGCACCCAGTAAAACGGAAAATCACCCTGACCCCACTCCTGACGCCAGTTCTCAATCATCGTCGGAAACAGATCACGATACTGATACGCACGGCCCGCGTTGCTTTCACCCTGATACCAGATCGCACCACGAATCGTGTAACCCAGATGAGACTTCAGAACGCCGTTGTAGATGTTCGCCGGACGAGAATTCCCGGTCATCTGACGCTTCAGACCCTCCAACGCCTTCTTCTGATCATCGTTCAGACTGTTGTTACCGGACAACTCAGCAAACTGCTTCTCCTGAGCCTCCCAGCGAGCCATCATCGGAGCAAATTTCTCATTCGCCTTCAACACATCACGATTCACCCACGCCTCACACGCTGAACCGCCCCACGCGTTATTGATCATCCCGATCGGAACATCAATCGTCAGGTGCAGCTGGCGAGCAAAAAAGTAGCCGACAGCCGAAAATCCACCCAGATTCTCCGGATTACAGACCATCCAGCGACGATCGTCATGCGACAGAATCGGGTCCTGAGTCCCCACCTGAGGAAAATTGATCATGCGAATGTTCGGGAACTTCGCAGCCAGCTTCTCCAGATCCGGATCATTCGACGCATTCACCGACCACTGCATATTCGACTGACCCGAACAAATCCACACCTCACCAACCAGCACATCGTTGATCGTTCGAGTTTCATCAGCACGCACCGTCAGCACGTGCGGACCACCAGCCGGCAGCTCCGGCAGCGACACATCAAAACGACCATCCGCCCCGGCCTTGCCGGAAACGGACTTTCCACCCATCTCAACAGTCACTTCCTGACCAGCCGTCGTCCAGCCCCAGACCCGAATGGGCATCTTCTGCTGCACAACCATGTGATCACTGAAAATGTTGGGCAGACGCAGGGCCGCCTCGGAGGCGGCAGCCGTCAGGGCGACGGCCAGTACAGTCAAAACTCGAAACAACATCGGTGGGAACTCCTGAAACTCGTGGCATTGAACTGAACGCAGACGTTCAGACATCACAGGCAGTGCATTAGAACAGGACCCGGACAAAAATGCATGCAAGCCGGCAGAAAAACAGCCAGACCACTCAACCACCGCCCGCCAGCCCCCCCCCGAACCCGCCTTCCCAACCTGTCGACCCTGCCGATTCTGCATTCAGACCTTTGGGAATTCACCGCCCCCGGGACACTGCCACCCCAACGGATTTGCAATTGCCACCCCGGACTTCATACTGCGACAGGAAAACCGCCCGGATTCCTCTGAACTCAGGTCCGGACGCTCTGCCAGGGTGGCTGCTGAAGGCTGCAGCCGGCAGACTGCTTCCACACTGCGCAACTTCCAAAGTGCCAGTCCGAAACAGGTTCCTGTTCAGTACTCAGTTCAGCGGTTCATCCCGCAACACCGTCACCCCCTGCGGGCCGGCAACGCGGATGGCCATCGGAGACCAAGATGTCCGGCGATCACGAATTTCCCATTCCGCTTCATCAGTACCAGCCCATTGCACTGGACCCCACCAATCCGAAGCTGACCGCAGAACACCGGGAAATCCTCGCAGCCAACATTCAGCTGTGCCGCGATGCCATCATCTTCTTCACAGCCATCGCTGACGCCAAAGGACTGGGTGGACACACCGGCGGTCCTTATGACACCGTCCCCGAAGTCTGCATCATGCATGCCTTCATGAAACATGCTGCAGCCGGCGGAACACCCAAAGTCCTGCCCGTCTTCTTCGACGAAGCCGGACACCGCGTCGCCACTCAATACCTCATGGCCGTACTCGAAGGCGAACTGCCCATCGAGAAGCTGTACCACTACCGCGAATACCTCTCACACCTGCCCGGACACCCGGAACGCGGATTCACACCCGGCGTCAAATTCAGCTCCGGACGCCTCGGACACATGTGGCCGTTCGTCAATGGCGTTGCCATCGCCAACCCGGATCAGGTTGTCTTCATGCTGGGCTCCGACGGTTCCCAGATGGAAGGCAACGATGCCGAAGCCGCACGCCTTGCCGTGGCTCAGAAGCTCAACGTCAAACTGCTGATCGACGACAATGATGTGACCATCGCCGGACATCCCTCCGACTATCTGCCCGGATACTGCGTGGCCCGCACACTGGAAGGCCACGGACTGTCCGTGAACATCGGGGATGGTGAAGATCTCGATTCGCTGTACGCCCGCATGTGTGCTGCAGTGACCGCAGCCGGCCCTGTGGCTCTTATCAATCGCCGCCGCATGTGTATCGGCATCCGTGGCCTCGAAGGCAGCGCCCACGGACACGACGTCATCAAGGTGTCTGTCGCCCGGGATTACCTGACAGAACGCGGTCGCATGGCCGCTGTCGATTACCTCAACTCCGTCAAAAAAGGCCCGTCCGGCCCAACCTACCGCGGCTCGGACACCAAAAGCGTTGGACGCAACCGTGACCTCTTCGGCCGCATCCTCAATGAAATCCTGGATGCCATCCCGCCCGCCGAAAAACTCTCCAGCGTCCGCGTCTTCGACAGTGACCTCGAAGGCTCCTGTGGCCTGAACCACGTCCGCACCAAACACCCGGAAGTGTTTGTTCGTGGCGGTATTATGGAACGCGGTAACTATTCGGCCGCAGCCGGATTCGGCTATGAAGCCGGTCGCCAGGGAATCTTTGCCACCTTTTCCGCATTTCTGGAAATGGTGGTCTCCGAAATCACCATGGCCCGGCTCAACCAGTCCAACGTGCTGGCACACTTCTCACACGCCGGCTGCGATGACATGGCAGATAACACCTGCCACTTCGGACTGAACAACCTGTTCGCCGCCAACGGACTGCCGGACGAAGGTCGCGACCTGACTCGGCTGTACTTCCCGGCCGATCAGCACCAGTTCCGCGCCTGCCTGCAGAAAATCTACGGTGAACCCGGACTGCGATTCATCTTCTCCACCCGTTCCGGTGTCCCCGACCTGCTGACGGCCGACGGCAAACGCATCTATGACGAAAACTACCAGTTCGATGCCGGACGGGATGACGTCATTCGCGAAGGTACTCAGGCGTGGATCGTTTCCTTTGGCGAAACCGTCTACCGCGCCCTCGACGCCGTCATCTGCCTGCAGGAAGCCGGTTACAGCGTAGGACTTATCAACAAAGCCACGCTCAATGTCTGGGACGAAGCCATGATGGCCAGACTGGCTGCCGCCCCCGCCGTGCTCGTTGCCGAATCACTCAATGTGAATACCGGGCTCGGTTCGCGGTTTGGTACTGAACTGCTGAAGCGCGGCTTCCGCGGTCGTTACAATAACATCGGTACCCACCGCGAAGGCTCAGGTGGACTCTGGCAGCAGATGGGACATCAGGGCATCGACACGGATGGGATCCAGGATGCTGTCCGAGCACTGCTCCGGTAGAAAAGTAAAAATCCATGTTTCGGACCGGTTTTCTGGGGTATCCCACCACGTTTATGCTGGACTTCGTTGTCTGTGCACTGGCTCTGGTGGTGCCACTGCTGCTGTACAGCCTCTGGCTGGTCAAAGTGCGACGTCAGTATCGCAGCCATAAACGACTCCAGATCACCCTCGGCATCATTCTTCTCGCCGCCGTCTCCGCCTTCGAAGTGGATGTCCAGATGGTGCACGGTGGCTGGGAAAATATCGTGGCCCGCCAGGGACTTGAAGACGCTGCACTCACAGCCAAACTCAACAGCGTGCGGCCGTGGCTGCTGGTACACCTCGTATTTGCCGTCACCACACCGTTCCTCTGGGCCACCACCATTGTGCTGGCCCTGAAACGGTTTGGGGCCAACCCGGTTCCTGGCCCTCACAGCCGACTGCACAGCCTGCTGGGTTGGGCCTCCACACTCGATATCACACTCACCTCCATCACCGGGCTCGCCTTCTACTACGTAGCCTTTGTGCAATAGGAAACAGCAGTCATGAGCGACGGACGGATGCGAGCCGCCTTCTTCACTGAAACGGGTCCTCCCGAAGTCATCCGCTCAGGATTACTTCCCACTCCCGTACCCGGCCCCGCAGAAGTCCTCGTGCGGGTCGAAGCTGCAGCGCTCAACCCCATCGATACCTACATTCGCGCGGGCTCCGTCCGATTTCCGCTGCCAAATCCATACATCCCCGGCTGTGACCTGGCCGGAACTGTCGTCGCGACCGGACCGGAATCAGCGTTCAAAGTGGGTGATCGAGTCTGGGGCAGCAATCAGGGACTGTTTGGAAGACAGGGCACCTTCGCCGAATACTGCGCCGTCGATCAACGCTGGCTGTATCACATTCCACCAGCGGTTTCTGCCCGCGCGGCGGCCGCCGGAGCACTCGTGGGGATCACAGCCCACCTCGGACTGTTCCTGCACGGTGGGCTGCAGGCCGGCGAAACCGTGTTCGTGAATGGGGGTAGCGGCGGAGTCGGCTCGGCCGTCGTTCAGCTGGCAAAAGCCACCGGTGCTGTCGTGATCACCACCGCCGGTTCCCCCGAAAAAGCAGAGCTCTGCCGCCAGTCCGGCGCAGACCACGTCATCCTCTATCGCGAACAGAACATCGACCAGCGCTTTACGGAAATCATCGCTCAAACCGGCCCCATTCACCTCTGGTTCGAAACACTGCGGATGCCCACACTGGACCGCAGCATTCCCCTGATGGCCATGCGCGGACGATTCATCTTCATGGCCGGACGAGATTCACGCCCGGAATTCCCGCTCGGACCGTTCTACGTCCGTGATCTGCGAGCCATCGGGTTCGCCATGTTCAATGCCTCCGCCACAGAACAAAAACTGGCAGCCGAACACCTCAACATCATGCTGGCAGACGGTCGATTCAAACCCTCTGTCGGCGCCGAATTCTCAATCGAAAACACCGCACAGGCACATCTTCTGCAGGAACTGAAAACCGTTCGCAACGAGAGCAGTCTACACGGAAAGATCCTGATCCTCCCCGAAAGCACCTGAGATGAATCCTCGCGAAATCGTCGTCATCCGCGGGTCCAACGGCAGTTACCAGTCCGGCGGAAATTCCGGCCCTCACTCCAAACCCGGAATCCTTACCCGCATCTTCATCGCCGTCATCGCTGTCGGGATTCTGGCTGTCGCTTTCTTCTTTGCCTTCTTCTTCGCCGCCGTCGCCTGCATGGCCGTTGCCCTGTTTCTGATCCGTCATTGGTTCCGCAAATGGCGCTACGGAAAACACAACACCGGCGATATGCAGGGCTCAGCCACAGCCCCCGATGGAACTCGCACCTGGTTCTGGGGACAGCAGAACGGAGGAATGCTGCAAGTCTCGTTTCATGCCACCACGTCAAATGCACCACTGAGTCAGCAGCCCACCGTCCGACTGGAACCAATCGAACAACCTCGGCTTGATCACCGCGATAACTCAACTAACCAGCCCTGACACTCCGTGCCTGTCCACAAAAGACAACACCTCCTCACGACCCGGCGCTAAGAAATCCTGACACTCTGTATCGAAGCAGTGTCAATCAGATTTCCACCCAGCCTGACCGCTGATCAGACCGCGAACACCACGCCCGGTAGCATTCAAGCCCCAGCACACGCTGCTGTTTCGCCACACACCCGCATACACAGTTGCCAAACTGTCCCTGATGAATCTGTAAATCCCGATCCGAATACAACGACCTGTTGACTTGTGGCAGCAAACACAGCACACCCGACAACAACTCCATTTGCAGACTTGGTAAGCCCACACCCCTCCGTCAGAAACACCCCTGGAATTCGGTGATTGTTCCAGTTGTTACGGATGCACCGATTTGATCGAAATCCGCCTCACAACAACACACCCCAGTCGCCGTCACCACCCAGAGAAAAACCAGCGTTTTTCCAGCGTTCCGAACGATCAGCACTGATCCTGCAGGCGAAAGACAGACCCACCGCACGACAGCTCTGCTACGCCCGAAATCCCGCGCCAGCCTGATTCCGGGGCATCCCTTGCTCACTGTCGGCCTGATCAGCCTCAGCAGGCCCTCCAATGGCACAGAAATCGCAACCGGTTTCTCTTATGGATCACTGTGGAAGAACGCTCCAGTTGCAACGGATTGCCAGAAGGACTCATCAATGCTGACCCGCCGCAATCGTCGCACCAATCCCGTTGCTCCGCTGATCTCAGTGGAATCGGTCGAGCAGCGTTTGTTGTTGTCAGGTGACCAGAAATTCGTGGCCACCCTCGCAGGTACCGATACCACCATCGGACAACTGGAATACGAAGCGGAATCCGACGGCCGCCACAAATTCGAGCTGCGTCTGTGGAACGCCGCATGGGGGCTCTGGGAAGCCCAGGTCAATGGCCAGCAGGTCGGTCAGTTCGTTACCGACGAAAAGGGCCTCGGACGCTTCGACTTCGACCACGACGAACATAATCACGGTGGCAGTGGTACACTGAACCTGCCGGCCCCCGTCGCTGGCATGCAGATCACTGCCGTCTTCCGCGGAAATCCGCAGAACCCGTCACTCACTGACACTCCTGTCTCCGGTCGCCTGCATCTGGAAGATGACGATGACCGCGTCCTCGCCAGCCTCTCCGCCAGCAGCGTGACAACTACCAAAGAAATCCTCGAAACCGAATTTGAATCCGAGGCTGAAGGCACTGGACAACAGCGACGGCTGGAACTTTCAGTCTACAACCTGCTGCCCAACACCAACTACCCAGTCACAATCGGTGGCAAGGCCGCCGGTTCCATCACAACCAATGCTCTCGGACAGGCCGGCCTGAAATACTCCGACAAGGCACGCGGTGGCTACTCCGCCTTCCCTGCCGGCTTCCCTGCAGTTGCTGACGGCGCCGCAGTCACCGTCGGTAACAATCTCTCATCCACCTTCGGCCGCAAAGCCGCTGATCGAATTCCCTTCAGCCCGTCAGGCATACACCTCAGTATGCCACTTGTCAGCGCGACCAAAGCAGCCGGTGTCGTCGCATGGGAAACCTGGACGCCCACCGGCTCCACAACTCCCACACGCCAGTTCCGTGCCGAAATCTGGAATGTCCCGGCAGGTTCCGTCCAGTCCGTCAAAGTCGGCAGCGCTGTCGTCGGTACAATCACCGCCAATGCCAAAGGCTACGGACGCCTCACCTTCGAAGATGGTGATCCGGCGAAGAAGTTCCCCGCCAACTGGCCTGTCATCGCCTCCGGCACCACTGTGGCGGTCGGACAATCCCTTGCCGCAGTGTTCCTCGGCGTCGGACAGACGCTCGCTCCGCTCGAACAGAATGCTCGGGAAGCCTACGAACTCGACCAGTCACTGGCCCTGACCGCGTTGTCCACTTTCTACGAAAACAATGGCGGCAAAGGTGAAAAGTGGCTGCGCGGCCGCGGCAGCAACTGGTACTTCATCACGCCCGATGGCTCACTCTACCAGTGGGATGGTAAAGCCGGTGCCAACGGAACCCGCGTCGCAGTCCTGGACAACTCCTTCTTCGTCAAACCCGAACTTCTCACAGAAGCGAAAGCCGTCCGCGACTCGTCCGTCTCTGATGATCTCCTCAAAGCCACTGCTGCTCGGCTCGATCGCAGCCTCGAACTGACCGCCGCACCAGCCAGCAATACCAATTGGGGCGGACTCAACGAAAAGTGGTTCCGCGGAAAAGCCGGCGACTGGTACTTCATTACTCCCGATGGCACACTCACTCGCTGGGACAAATCCCCCAAAGCCACCGGTAAGGTTATCTCCCGACTGGACGGACGCTTTCACGAAAACCCGGATCTGCTGACAAACGCTGAAACTCAGCTGCCACAGGCCGAACGCGAATACGCTGCAAAAACTTCACTGAAACTGGCCGAATTCCGCCCTGACACCAAAGGCTGGCTGTTCAACGGAGCAGAAGTACGCTGGTATCGCGGTTTCGATAACCGCTGGTACTTCCTCACCAATACCGGTGACTACTACCTCTGGAATGGCAGCAAATCAGCCGCCGGAACTCGAATCACCAGCTTCAATGACCTGTACAACCTGCCCTACAGACTGATGAACGCGACCTCCAGTGCCGATCCCACAGCCACCTCCGTACTCGACCAGCTCTACGCTGCACCAGCATCTTTCCTGTAGTCCCGCAACCCGCCAACGGCGGGCCACGGAAGACAGGATCAACGCGACGATCCCCTCCGAATTCCCCGTTGTCTGTTCCCTGAACGGACAGCGGGGAATTTTTTTCAATACCTGACGCTCGGGAATCAGCCCCATCTAATGACTCCGGGCTGTTGCCACCCCAGTTTCCTACCTACAATCCGCCACACACAGGAAGGCACCGGAGACCGCTACACAACTGCAATGCGGAAACCTAAGGCCCCCTTTTTCCTCTGCAGATCACAGGGCACATCAGAAACAGGACCCGAATATGAATCCCAAATGGCTGTTGGTCGCAACCTTCGTCGCCGGTGCTGCACTGTCCTGGGGCGTCTACGTACCACTGGTCCACCTTGCCACAAAGAATATCGGCAGTAACCTCCGCGCATTCCTGATGGTCGGGGTCGCCTACTTTCTCGTCGCCGTACTTGTCCCCAGCCTGTTCATCTTCGTCCTGAAAAGTGACCCCACAGCCAAGCCCAATGTCAACTGGGCCACTGGTAGCCTGCTCTGGGGACTGCTGGCCGGAATCTCAGGTGCCATCGGCGCTCTCTGCGTGATCTTCGCCACACGTGATGCCGTCGCGCTCACAAATCCCATCACCGGACCACTGCTCGTCGCTCCGCTCGTCTTCGCCGGTGCACCCATCATCAACACCATCGCATCCATGACCATCTTTGCTCATGGTCAGAAACTGCCCGCACCCGCACCACAGTTCTATGCCGGACTGGTCATCGCTGCCCTCGGAATGGTCATGGTGATGGTCTACAAACCCGTCGCCCCAACTCCTGCCAAAGGAGCTGCACCAGCGGCCGCCGCACCCGCCACCACCAACCCTGACAGCCCAGCAAAACCCTGATCACTCCGCACACAAATTCCGCTTCATGGCCCGCGTCGGATTCAACTTCGACGACGGGCCATTTTTTCTGCCATCCGCACCGCCTCCAGCATCCCCGCTGCATTCGCCGGACATCCGGCCTGCCACGCCCGATCAAATGCCGTCCCATGAGTCGGACTGGTGCGAATCAAAGGCAATCCCAGCGTAATATTCACCGCCGCGTCAAATCCAATCAGCTTGATCGGGATATGCCCCTGATCATGGTACATCGCCACCAGCCCGTCAAATTCCCCCAGCACCGCGCGACGCACCAGAGTATCCACCGGATGCGGCCCCGAGACATTCATGGCCCCATGACACGAACGCACTGCCGGCTCAATCACTCGCGACTCCTCATCCCCGAACAATCCGTGCTCACCTCCATGCGGGTTCAGCGCACACACACCAATCGCTCGACGACTGTTCCCGGCACTCCGCAGAAACTGATCCATCAGACCAATCTTTTCTGCAACAGCCTCCTCTGACAGTAAGCCCGGAACACTGGCCACCGATGTGTGCAGCGTCACATGCACAATACTGATCCCCTCACTACCCACTTCACCCGTCGCCAACTGCCCCCCGGACAGCAACGCACGCACTGGTCGCAACGCCGGTTCCGGAAGATGCAGCATCATGGCATACTCCACCACACCACATCGCTCTGCCAGAATCTCCGTATGCCCCGGATAATGATGCCCCGCCAGATGCAGTGACTCCTTGTTCAAAGGTGCCGTCACAATCGCATCCACCAGACCGGACTGCGCCAGATCAATCGCACTCACCAGACTGCGATAAGCCGCGTCACCCGCCGCTGCACTCACCCTGCCAGTCGGCGCCTCTGCGGCGCTCACAGCACACGGGTCACAAACCGGCGTCTCACCGGATGCCAGCACAGCCGACACCCGCTCACGTAACTGACTGCCAGCCTCGCCAGCATCAATCAGACGAAAACGCCGCCCACTGCCGATCAGCCGAGCCGCCCGCTCCAGCACCGGCAGACAACCAATCACCAGCGGCTCTGCTCCAGTCGGGTACGCCGCCGAATCCAGCGCTCGCACCACGATCTCCGGACCAATGCCCGCTACGTCACCCGTTGTTATCGCCAGCACCGCAGCACCCATTCCAGCCCCCATCACACACACCCACAGCCCTCAGTGCTCCGACAACTCCAGCTGCTCAGCTCGAAATACCGGACCTTCAATGCACGTGCGACGATAGTCCCAGCCACCGTCCGGTTGCCGCACTTTCGTCACACAACTGAAACAGGCGCCAAAACCACAGGCCATGGGAGTCTCCAGAGACAGCCAGCACGGCACTCCATAACGCTCACACACCGTCGCCGTCGCGCGCATCATCGGCTCGGGTCCACAGCAATACACATGCACCCCAGCAGTTCCGGATCGCAGTCGCTCCTCAAGCAGCGTCGTTACATACCCACGCTGACCCGCTGAACCATCATCCGTCGCCACACTGACAGACAGTCCCGGCATACGAAAATCGTCCAGCCCGGCCAGATAACTGCTGCTCCGCACGCCATACAACAGAGCTGTCGTCTGCGGACGCTGCAGGATGACCCGCGCAGGACTGCCGTACATCGCATGCCCCAGCGCCTCACGAGCCACTGCCAGAAATGGAGTCTGACCAATGCCGCCAGCCACACAGATCAAATGCTCGCACTCCGGCACCGGGAAACCATTCCCCAGTGGACCCCACACACTCACCCGATCACCCGCACGCCAGCCAGCCATCAGCGAAGTCAGCTTGCCCACTCGTACAAAACCAAACTCCACGCCCGTCACATTCCCCAACTCATCACGACACACATCAAATAACGCAAACGGTCGCCCCAGCAGCGGATCACTGCCCTGCTGCGGACGAATCATGAAAAACTGCCCCGGTACAATGTCCCGACCCAGCTGCACACAATCCAGCTTCACCGCCCACGTGTCACGCGCCAGCTGACGCACACCCGCCACAGTCGCCGTATGCTGACAAGCACTTGCACACTGACCCGGAAAATAATTCTCTGTTCCCATCCCCACAAAACTCCCACTCGCCAGACTCAAACACTCGACTGCACAACACCCTCAGGACGCTGCACCGGCAACGTCACCTCAAACTCCGTTCCCGCACCATCCGATCGCACCAGCTGAATGTCACCACCCAGAGAATTCTTCGTGATCTGACGACACACAAACAGTCCCAGACCCGTGCCATGATCCTTCGTCGTGAAATACGGCTGGAAAATCTGCTTCTGCGCATCCTTCGAAATCCCATGCCCCTCGTCCCGCACTCGAATCGCGATCTGCTCTGAACGACCGGACTCCGCTGGCAATATCCTCGTCGAAATCTCTATCGATGCTCCCTCATGCATCGCATCCAGTGCGTTCAGTATCAGATTCAGCATCACCTGCACCAGCTGGTCATGCACCGTCCGAATTCGCGGCAAACCCTCACCAAATGATGTCACCACCGTCTTGCCCTTCCACCGCCCGTAATATCGAGCAATGTTCAGAGCATCATTGATCGCAGAATGCACATCCGCTGTCGCCATCTGCTCGTTCGCCGGACGACTGAACCGCGTCAGCTCCTTCAGAATTCGCTGAATTCGCTGCAACTGATCATCCACCAGCTGCAGACGATCGCCAATCGAACTGTCCGTGTTCTTCCGACTCATTAACTGCACAATCGAACTGATCGACGCCAGCGGATTCCCCACCTCGTGCGCAATACCAGCCGCCAGCAACCCAAACGCCGCCTGCTTCTCCTGCTGCACCAGCATCGCCTGCGATTCCTGCAACTCACGAGTCCTGGCGGAAATGCGACGCTCCAGATGCTGCTGGTTCGACTTCAACTGCTCGTTCAGTAACGCCAGCCGCTGCCCAGCTCGCTTCAGTAATCCCGTTAAAGACACAATCGCCCACGTGCCCCAACCCATGAATACCAGGGTCAGGATGCCCGATACCACCAGATGACGCTCCGTTTCACCATCCGGTAAACCACGTGGTTGAGCATCACTGTACAGACCCAGCAACAGATAACTGATCGAATGCAGACCAAATGTCGTCCACGTCACCGACGAAGAATGCCGTATCGCACACACCATCAGCGACAGAAAATAATAAAACCGAAACGGACTGGTCACACCCTCGTCAAAATGACACAACAACCCGATAAACAATGCCTCCATCAGCGAAATCGCCAGACGGTAATTCGTCAGCAGCAGACGACCCTTCCAACTGGCCAGCGTGTCGATCAACGCATACGCCGCACCCAGAGTCAGCATCGCATTCAATTCGCGAGGACTGCCGACCTGCGTCCCGAAATTCACGTACAAATACCCAATCCCAAGGCCAAACCACCGCACACGCACGGTGATCGACTCGGCCTCCGTCTCTCGCTCTACCGGATCAAATAAACGACCGGAGGCCGCTGCCCGAAAACTAGCCGGTATGCGAAAAATCCCCGACGGCGAATCCACCGGAAAACGACCGCCCGATCCTGGGTTTTCCACCGAACTCATTGCGCCGCCTGATGAGCAAGTCCAAAAGAAGTCTGCTGCCGCAGAACACAGCACCTCCTATTCTACGACCTCCGCCACAATCCCGCACTGTCACAGCCTCGGATTTCCACCCGGCAATCCGAGATTCTTCAGGCAACGCCTGCACCACAACCATCACTCCCACAAACCACAAATTCCGGCAGTTTCTGCCGCTGCACTCACAGACCACACGCCACCCTTCCCGATCCTGAAAACTCCCCCAACTCACACTCCCGCTCCACCGCGATTCAGAACACTCACCCGTCCCCGCCGGCCGATAACTCCTCTGACCCCACAGCCAAACACCACCACATCTTCGAAAATATCCCCATGGATTCGGCCGTCCAGAGATTCCTCGGCTTCCTTAAAGTCGAACGAAATGCATCCGAACTGACCGTCAAGTCCTACGCCGATGACCTCGCACACGTCGGGGAATTCCTCCAGGAACACACCGGTCGCATCCCGCACCCCGCCCAGATCGATACCGCAATCCTCCGCAGCTATGTCGCGTGGCTCCACGAATGTGGCTACGCACGCACCACCGTCGCCAGACGACTCGCCTGCCTCCGCAGCTTCTTCCGCTACTGCAACCGCGAAGGTATCTGCGAAAGCAACCCCGCTAAACCACTCCGCACACCCCGCAGTGGACGCAAACTGCCCCACTTCCTGACCACCGAACAGATCGGATCACTGCTCACAGCCCCACCCGCCACCACTCCGGCCGGACTCCGGGACCGCGCGATCCTCGAAACCATGTACTCAGCAGGACTACGAGTCTCGGAATTGGTCGGACTCAACCTCTCAGACTGGGATCGCGGAGCTGGCATCGTTCGAGTCCTCGGAAAAGGCCGAAAAGAACGACTCGCACCCATCGGCAGCTACGCCTCGCGAGCACTCGATCACTGGCTCGAAGTGCGACAGGCCGACCCCCAGGCACCCGAAAAACAACGACTCGCAATGTTCCTCAATCGCTTCGGCAGACGACTCACCACGCGCAGCATCGGGCGACTCCTCGAAACACACATCACCACCGCCGGATTGTCACAGCAGACAACACCCCACACACTCCGACACACCTTCGCCACTCACCTGCTCGATGGCGGAGCCGACCTGCGCAGCGTCCAGGAACTTCTCGGACACAAAAGTCTCACAACCACCCAGATTTACACCCACGTCAGCACTCGCAGACTGCGGGAAACCTACGAAAAAGCCCACCCGCACGCCCAGCGCACAAAAGCCTCCTGACCGACTGTCGGAACCACCAAAAAATTCAGCGACTCAGCAGTCGCACAAATGTCCGCTTCTGCTAACATGCACCCCACGAGCCCTTGCTCGTGATTGAACTCTCGGGAAAAGACAAGGATGTCGACCCCTAAACCCCCTGCAACCTGCCCATTCGCCGGTCATTCGCTGGCCGTCTTCCCTGCCAACACCACATCTCAGGCAGACACCACCACCGCTGCGCACACACCGCTGGCAGTTGCTGGCAGTGCACAGACCCCACCCGTCGAACATGGCTCGCTGCTCCAGTTCTCAGAGGATCCCATCGCCTGCATGCGACGACTGCACCGCAAACACGGTGACCTCGCTGTGCTCCAGGAGGGCGGACAAAAACTGGTCTTCGTGTTCTCTCCCGAACTCAACCGACAGGTTCTTGCAGACGGTGACACCTTCCAGTCACAGTTCTTCGCCGTGCGCGGCAGTCGGAATTCAGCCCAACGACGCGTCACCTCCGGACTGCTCAGCCAGAATGGCACCGAACACCGCGATACACGCAGACTCCTCAAGGACGTCTTCGCAAAAAAAGCCCTCCCCGGATACCACGGCATCATCTGCCGACTCACAGACGAACTCACCACTCGCTGGAATCGTGAATCACACGTCGATCTGAACGGCGAAATGGTTCAGTTCATGCTCCGCATGACCAGCGCACTCCTGTTCGGTCTCGATGACCCCGAATTCGCCGAAAAACTGGGACGACTGATCGATCGCTGGACACACCGTAATCACGAAGTGGGCATGGGCGCCCTCGTGTCTGCCCCCCAATTCGCCCGCGGCTACGAACTACTGCTCCAGCAGGCCGAAGAACTCGAATCCTCAATCCGCGAAATGTTCGCCCGCCATCGCAGCGGAAACTCCGATGGACTCAATATCCTGCACCTGCTCATGCAGGCCACCGAATCCGGCGGCAGCATGACCGATGATCAGCTCACCGGACACGCCACCCTCCTGTTCGCTGCCGCACACCTCACCACAGCACACACCTTCAGCTGGACCCTGTTCCTGCTGGCACAACACCCCGATGTGCTCGCCAGACTCACACACGAACTGCAGACACACGTCGCCGGAGATGTCCCCACACTCGATGAACTCGAACAACTCAAATACCTCGATGCCGTGATCCGCGAAAGCATGCGAATCCTCCCGGCTTCTTCATACTCACAGCGAGTCACTGCCGGAGCCACCAGCCTTGGACCACTGCAGCTGAATCCCGGTACCCCCGTCATTTTCAGCCAGTTCATCACCCATCATCGAGCCGATCTCTACGAACAGCCTGATCGCTTCATCCCGGAACGCTGGGAACACATCGCTCCCTCACCCTATGCCTATCTGCCATTCGGGGCCGGACCCAGAATGTGCATCGGTGCACCACTCGCTGTTGTCGAAATTCGCACCGCCCTCACAATCATGCTCAAACGGTTCCACTTCCAGATCGAACCCAGCTGCACTGTTGATGGCCGAGTCATCTCAACGATGCTGGGACCAACCACCCCCATCCCGGCCAGCCTGCTGCCAGCCAACCAACTGCCACGCACCGTCCCCGTCAACGGCTCGATACACTCGCTTGTCGAACTGCCACCCGCAGCCCTGCCAGCCACTCAACGCCGCGCCGCCTGAAACAACAGGTCACAGAAATCTGTCCACGCAGAACCAGGACATCCACGGCACCAGCTCGGGCACACCCCCGGGACCCCCGAGCACCAGCTCGGGCACGCTAACCCAACCACCCGCGGTTCTTCAGGCCCCTCACCCTCCCAAGAGCAACTGCGCCCGCACTGCCCGCACTGCCCGCACTGCCCACTGATAACTGATAACTGATAACTGATAACTGATAACTGATAACTGCTTGCTAAGCAGCACGGAATGGACGAGCATTCGCAGCCCACTGAATCCACGCTGTGACCGTCGACAGATCAGGCTCACCAGCCGTCTTCAACAGCTTCTGACCCTCTGCCGATTCCGACAGCGGACGGACACTCAACAACACCTGCTCCGGACCACGTTCCGACAGGGCCTCCGGAGTCAGAATGCCACAAGCCACCAGAATCTGCGAATCCACTGCACGCAACTCCGGTATCTGACACATCAGACGCGCCTGCGCCTGCCACTGACGCACAATCGCTGCCGTGATCCGCCGCGAATTCAGCTTCTCAGACACACGCTCCGGAGTCATGCTGAGGAATTCTTCCACCGTCCGCAACCCGGCCGCCTGTAACAACTCAGCCGTTCGCGGACCAATCGAAGGAGCATTCGCAACACTGCTCGTACGACTCAGGAAAAATCGCATGCCCCCGACACGCTCCGCCACCAGCTGACCACCCTCCGACTCCGGCAGCTCCACACGATGCTCCGCCGCCAGCTGCTGCCGTCGAGCTGTCCGCTTCGCCCGACGTGTCTCGGTCGCGGCATCCACCTCAACCTTCCGCCGCCGCTTCTTCGCCACAGGCTTCTCTGCAGACTTCGCACCCGCTTCACTCACCACCGCAGACTCTCCCCGTGTCGCCACAGGTCGCACAACGGCCGCGCGCACAGCAGACTTCACACCCGTCCGCGCACCAAAACGGGAACGAGTCTGAAAGACATCCTCCAGCGAACGCAGAAACTGACCAAATCGCGCCCAATTCAAAGCCTGCTGCCGATCAATCAGGCGACCCGCTCGACGAAATCGAGCACCCGAATCGGAACGCTGGAAACGCGTCACTCGCTCGTACACCGTCTCTGGTCGCAGTCGCGAAAGCTCCTCAGCTGTATGAATCCCCGCCGCAAACAACAAAGCTGCATCGCCACGCCGCAGCAATGGCACCCGCGCTGCCAGCTCAGCCTGACCCCACAAGGCCTGCAACCGCTCGACCGGTACCACAAAGCCCTTCAGTCGAGCCAGTTCCTCCAGCTGCGGAATCGTACGCGTCAGCAGATCTCGCACCGTCAATACACCTGCAGCCCGCAAAGCCTCCAGCTCGCCAAGACTGATCCCGGCAAGATCCTCAATCCCATGATCCGCCTCCAGATAAAACAACCAGTTCGAAGCATGCGGATCATGCGCGTCTGCTGATTGCGGCAGCACCACCAGTCCCGAATCAGCCACCTCAGCAGGCAACGGCTCCTCTGCAGCCGACTCTGCTTCCTCGCCCACATGCAGTTGCAGCAATGGTGCGGCCACCGCTGTCGACGGTTCCTCCACGGAAATGACCGGCGGTTCCGGCGCCACATTCGCACTCGACTCAGGCTCTGTCGGCAATTGCTCCACAACCAGCGCGGGGAAGGGCCGGAC
>CAXBSH010000020.1:0-32363 GCA_963977705.1 uncultured Planctomycetaceae bacterium | reverse complement strand
TTCCTCCCACGACCCATTGGCCTTCATTCGTGTGATTCGTGTCATTCGTGGTTGAAACTTCCCCCCAATCCCCACCACCCCCACTGCGTTTCTCCGTGTCCCTCCGTGCCCTCCGTGGTGAAACAAAATCACCACTCAAACTCAACAACACCCGCCAGCTTACCCCAACAGCTCGCCTCTGGGCGGGCTTGAACGCCGTCGACCGACACGGGCTGAAGCCCATGCTACGACTACGAGGCACCAGCTCGGTAACGCCAACCCAACAACCCGCGGCTCGGTAAAACAGGAACTCCACGACGCAATAACGAAGGCCAAATCCCGCAGAGACGCAGAGACGCGGAGAAATGACACCAACAGAAAACCTCTCTGCGTCTCTGCGCCTCTGCGGGAAACTCAAACCATCACCGAACACCACCTCAGCCCACTCGTCCTCCTCCGATCGCGCCCCCCCCCGCGCCACGATGAAACAGGAATTCCACGACGCAATAACGGAAGCCAGGTCCCGGTTAACCCAATAACGCTGAGCGTCGGGCAAACGTGCGCCGCATCGCGGCTTTGTGTGGGCCAAAGGCGACCGAGCAGGAATGCCGCCGAGGACAAAATGTAGCCCGAGCATTCCTGCTCGGCCCCATCCCTCTGAAAAACACTGGGGATTTCAGGGGTGACGAGAAGTTCGTGCCCGGGCTAAAGCCCAGACTACGACTTTTGTCCCTCGCGTCAGGAATGCCCGGGCTACGGTTGTCGGCGAACAACGACAACTGAACACTGACAGTTGACTTCGGCTCGGCGGGAGCCTCGCCCTCCCAAGGGGCAACTCCTCGCGATTTCACAACTGACAACTGACAACTGACCACTGACAACTGACCACTGAAAACTGACAACTGCGCGCCCCTCGGAACCGGCAAACGGCTGGATGGGTCTTCAGGGTGCTAATAGCCGTGATGCCACGGCCGGCAGTCGCTGCTGAATCAACTGCCGACTGGACTCTGGCAACAACCCGGCCGACAACGGCACGACCTCGGTATCCTCTTCCAGAAGATGCTGGTCCACCGTTCGCCCATACTTCCATGACTTCTCAAGACCACCGTCCGCAGCCAGACGAATCCCCGGATAACTGACCGCTGGCACAGAAACAAAAAACAGATCCTTCGATTTCTCAACGGCATCCTTTGATTGCGGTGTGGCAAACAACTGCCGCCGCGCTAACTCACGAAACAGATCATTCGCAGTCAGACCCGCCGGATCAATCACGTCCAGATGCTCGGCAATCAGACTTCGGTAAGGATACAGGCCATCCTGCTGCAGGTCTCTCAGCCGCTGAAACTCACTCTCAAGTTCCGCACGCACCAGCGGGAAATGAGTACATCCAAGTACCAGAGTATCGATCGGCTTTCGCAGGGGCTGCTCCGCACGTCGCAGCTCTTCCAGCAGACTGACCACTTCATACCGGATGTAATTCTTCACGGAATTCAATTGCAGGTTCTCTGGCTGTTCAAAACTTCCCAGCAAGCCGGCCGGATCAAACTGATAGACGTCCCGCAGGACAGGACTGATCGGATCTGCAGCCACAGTGCCGGAATCGCGCCGCCCCACGAATGCCGGGTCTCCTTCAATCGCTCCTGCCAGCCCACGCGAACCTCGCTGCACGACTTCAGACGTCGGTCGGCCGGCTCGGCCCAGAAATTCCTCAATCGCTCGCGGATACGCATTGCTGCTGCATGTACCAATGGTCGCCAGTACCGCAATCGATCGTTGCTGCTGCGCCCCGGTCCGCTCCAGAACTCCCTGCGCACCGGAATCCACAACGCCAATCACAAACACCGGAATTCGCCAGATTGCCAGCGCCTGCCTGACAGCCGGTAACCCCCACGCTGTGGCCGTATTGCAGGCAATCACGATCGCCTTCACCGGAGGTTTGGTCAGGACCGGTTGCGTTGCCCCCGCTGATTCACGCACCCTTCTGCCCAGCAAAAATACGGCATCACGCAGCACCAGACCACGCAGGTACTCAGCACCACCTGCCTGTGGATAGTTGCCGTACGGCATGTTGGCCTGATCACCAAAGTACACAAACCGCTCACCCTGAAAATCGGCCAGACCGTCGGCGCCGGGCTGCAATGTTCGATTGTCAAAATTGTCTGCCGTCAACAGAGACTCAAGCACTGTCAGTCCACCAATTCCCGAATCAAACACACCAATCGGCAGGTCGCGCGTCTCCGAATTCCAGGCTGACAGATCCAGCGAGTATGCGGCCTGACCGTCCCCATGCTCCGCCATATGTTCCACCAGACGCCCGAGGGCAGGCGCAGGTTCATTGGCCGCAACGACCCGCACCTCGGCCCGCAGAATCTGCGAAAACCGCTGTATCCAGTCTGCTGTAATCGCGGCTCCGATCGTCGGTTGCTGCTCAGCAGCCGGCGTCCCCCAGAAGAAACTGATCCAACCCTGCACACGGTTCTGCGACGCATGCATAAAGGCCTCCAGGTCGGCAGCAGAACACTTCAACGGAAACGTTTCCTCCACAACCACCGGCTTGCCCAGCTGAAAGCCCGCCAAAGTCTCTGTGGCTCGAGCCCGCTGACCACTTTCCGGATAGATGTGCACACACAGAAAGTCCAGATCCGCCCCAACCTCGCGTGGCACAAATCCCGAAGTCAGCCCCGGACGATCCAGACTCCAGTCCACCAGACCTACAGTCACCAGCGCTGCCGTATCCTGCTCACGCACCGCGGACTTCATCAGTCGAACCCACTGACGGGCCGCTTCAACTCGAGTTCTGCCGCGAGTCTCACGGGCCACAAACTGCACAAAATGCTTGCCCCCAAAGGCCGGTCCCAGCCAATCGGCCGCTGGCTTTTCTCCGCCAATCACCGGCTCATTCATCAGGTCGTAACAGAACACCGCCGTACTGTGACGCCCCACGCCGGCCACACTGCGCCAGAACACCTGCTGCGCCTTCCAGCGATCTGCCTCATCCAGCGAATCATACCACTGCGGCACGTCCGCCTTGTGATAACAGCCCAGCCCCGTCAGATTCAGATACAGTCGCTCACGCTCCGCCAGCTTCAATAATTCAGACAGTTTCCGCAGCTCAGACTGCCGCGGCTGCGCAGCCGTCTCCATAAATCGACCAAACTGCAGATGAATCCGCACGACAGAAGCACCCAACTGCTTCATCCGCTGAAAGTCCCGTTCGACCAGTGCCCAGTCTGAATGCCAGTAGTCTTCAATCAATCGCCCCTGCAGATCATGATCATAATTGAAGCCGCTGGCCGTGAAACTGACCGCCGTACCAGACTGCACAAAACCTGTCCCATCAGCACTGACAACGATTCGCGGCAAAACGCCCTCATCAGCCGCCACATGACTCAGCAACAGCCCGCAAACCACAGCGCATAAACAGTACACAAGCACTGACTTCAACCTTGTCCCGTTGCCCACGCCTCGTCCTCCTGCGGCCCGCCACACCGTGGAATTCACGGTCGACCCTCAGGCGAGACCGCAAATGAAATACTGCGAAACTTCAGCGACTGACACAGATCATACACGCTGATGAACTGCTGCACCTCCACAGCATCATGCACACTCAGAATTATGCGGGATTCCGGATCCGCCTCAGCCAGCCGCGTCAATCTCTCACGCAGCACCGGCAAACCAGCCAGAACCTGCTCATCAAGCTGCACCTCAAGACCCGCTGCACCAGGCTGCAGACGAATCCGCACCTGCAGATGCTCGGCCGGATCCTGTACCGACTCTTCAGGCTCAGCAGTCGCAGCCGTGGCCGAGGCACCCGTCAGCTCAGCCGGCAGCAGCTTCTCTGACATGGCCCCCGCAGACGCACAGATAAAAAAGACCAGCAGCAGAAACACAACATCGATCATCGGCGTCATCGGGTCGCCATAGTCCGGTTCGGCAGGGCGAGGCAGGCGCATCGTTTATTCCCCCGGCTGCACAACCGCAAAACGAATACTCGTCAGCCGCTGCTGTGCACAGGCTTCAATCAACTGCCGAATCTCACCGAAATGCGATGTTCGATCAGCCCGAATTCGTACCTGACCAGCGGTTCCTGACTGGCCAGACTGAGCCAATGCCTGAATGCGACGCACGACAGAATCATACGACATCTGCTGACCACCCACCGAATACTGACCCGCCGACTCCACGGTCACCGTAAGATGCGGACGACTGTCGGCCGTGTCACGCTGACCACCCGGTGCCTGCGGAAGCATCACCGGACGAGCATGCTCGCTGCGAATGAAATAACTGGCTACCAGAAAAAAAATAATCAGCAGAAACACCACGTCGATCATCGGCGTGATGTTGAAGCGAAAAGCAGACCGCTGTCGACCGATGGATGGTGGTCGCACTGATAGACTCTCGGTAAACAGGAATTCAGATAGAGCCACTTCGCACGGTCGGAAACTGCAGCACAATCACCTCAGGCCTGCACCAGTGCTGCCACCTGAGTCAGCGAAGTCAGCAGTCGATCCGGACGAGTCTCCGGATTCTGCAGGACCTCACGGGAAAATTCGAGCCCGGATTTTTCGGACACCAGCAACGCCGTCTTCATTCCCATTCGCCGAGCCGGCACCAGATCCGTCATCAGACGACAACTGACGTACAACGTCTCCTCCGCCGAAATCCCACCAGTACGCAGCCGCGAAACAGCCTCCTGAAACAGACTCTGCGATGGTTTCCGAACCCCCAGCTGCGAAGAAAACAACACCACACCACTGCCAAATAACTCGTACAACGGAGGCAAAACAGCCTGCAAAGACAATGCTCGCAGAAGCTGCACCAGACCAAACTCAGGACCATCACTCAGACAGCCCTGCCGAATCTCACGACCCGACAGTTCCGTCATCACATGCACCGCACCCTCTCGCGCTTCCAAACCCTGCAGACAACAATGAAAGAAATACGCCACCTTCTCTGCAAACTCGTCCACATCCCCGTACAAACCCTCGTCAATCACATAGGCCTTCTCAAACAACTTCTCAATCAACTGACGCCAGACCTCCACTACACTCACTTCAGTGATGTCACCGCGAGCACTGGCACGCATCTGCAAACGCTCAATCGTCGAACGATAAATCCCAATCATCGATTGCCACGGAGGACCCGGCTTCCGATACATGTGATTCCACATGTTGAATTCATGAATCGTCTTGTCCAGCGCGATCTGCAGTCGCAACTCCTCCGCAGGAACAATCCCGTAACGACCATCCGTCACTCGCAGTAACGTGCCGTAAACATCCCACAGCACGGCTCGCAAACCTGGAATCGGCCTGATCGATGGATTCGCTGCCACTGACACTGCAGCCGAAACCCGCGGCCAGATCAGATTCCGTTGCTCCAGACTGTCAGCGTACTCAGCGAGCGAAAGAGGCATGGCAGTCAATCAACACACAAAGACAAAAAACACCCACACCCAACCTGCAGCAACAGCAACCCAAAATAAAAAAAAGGCTTCGCCCACTGAAGCGGACGAAGCCCCGAAAATGACTGCCTGCTGCAAAAAAAGGCCGACATCTGAACTAAAGCTCAGTGCCGAAACTGAATTGCAGGCATTTGCCGCTGCC
Organism: uncultured Planctomycetaceae bacterium; assembly: GCA_963977705.1. GTDB lineage: Bacteria > Planctomycetota > Planctomycetia > Planctomycetales > Planctomycetaceae > SXXK01. The sequence goes on along the minus strand of CAXBSH010000020.1, from coordinate 26,781 downwards.
CGCGGACAGGGATGAAACACCGTACCAGAACTGCTGATACGAAATAAATTCCAACCAGATCTGCACTGCGTAAACACACCAAAAAACCAGCGAACTCAGCAGTGCAGCGATAATTTAGCCAGTTTCAGATCTCAACAACAGACCGATTCTGCCGGAGGAAAGAAATTTTCCGTTTTTCCTGAGTTGCCCAAAGGCAGAAACACGCCGGAAAATAGAGGGAATACAAAAGATGGAATGATCAAGACAGTCCTGCAGAAAATAACAACTGCATGCTAAGCACGGATTTATCCAGACATGACGATTGGTGGGACGATGACTTCCCCGTAGATCATTCTGATCAATGCCCGTGTGGACACCAATCCATGAGATCACTGCCGCTGCTTCTGCTGGCCTGCACTGCCGGCTGTCATACGATTTCTGCCCTGAACAGTCCCAATCTGCCAGAACAGAACTCGCTCGCTCAACCCGCGTCCAACACCTCAGCTCAAACCGTCAGTTACGACTCCCCCGCTGACGCAACCACCAGCACGTTGCCACCCGTCCAGACCGCCACCACGCAGGACGACCCACCGCGACGACGTTTCGAGATTCCAGCTGAGCTGCCCGGAGCCGACTCGGCCCGGATTTCGCTGCCACCCATGGACCCCAGCCTGCCGATCGAACAGCGAAAGTCCCTCGCAGAATCACTGTTCCCCGACCTGACACCTGCCGCGGCACAGGAAACACCGGCCACTGCCGAGACCCCCATTACGCTGGCGGAACTGCAGAAAATAGCAGAAGAGCAGAGTCCGGTGGTGCGTCAGGCTGCCGCCGTTGTTCAGAGCTCACGTGGTAAGGCGATTCAGGCTGGCCTGAAACCCAACCCCACCCTCGGCTACGAAGGTGATACCATCGGAACCGCTGACACCGCAGGCTACAACGGTGTCTTCTTCACCCAGGAAATCGTTCGTGGTGGTAAACTGTCACTGGCACAGAGCGCTGCCATGCAGGAAGTTCGAGCTGCTGAAGCGGATCTGAAAAAGGCTCGCATCAGCCTCGCCAGTGATGTTCGCAGAAACTACTACAAGGTCCTCATCGCTCAGGAACAACTGCGATTCTCCAAAGCCATCTCACGACTCAGTGACGAAGTCTACAAAGCTCAGATCGACCTGGTCGCTGGCGGCGAAGCTGCTCCCTACGAACCTTTGCAGTTGCGAGTCTTTGCAGTCCAGGCAAGAAACAATGTCACGGCCTCAGCAAACTCCCTGAATGCCGCATGGCGACAGCTGGCCGCAGCAGCCGGAACTCCCATGATGGGACGACGCGTCGTAGCGGGCAGTGTGGAAAACTCCACAACCGCTCTGAATTACGAACAAGCCGCCGCCATGCTGCAGAATCATTCTGACATCGCCGCTGCCCATGCGCGAGTCAATGCAGCTGCCGGTAATCTGCGATTGCAGGAGGCCATGCCCATCCCCAACCTCAATCTGTATGGTGCTCTCCAGCACGACGATACAACTCCACTTTCAAATTTCTCAGCCAACGTTCAGGTATCCGCACCGGTACCTGTACTCAATCGCAATCAGGGAAATATCGCCTCGGCACATGCGGATCTGATTCGAGCACGTCAGGACATGGTGCAGGTCAATAATAATCTGCTGTCACAACTGGCCGATAACTTCAGTCGTTATGAAACAAGTCGAGTCGTCTCAATAAGCTACCGCACGGACATCGTTCCGGATCAGGTTCGAGTTTATCGGGGGATCTACGATCGTTTTCTGGTTGACGGACAATCCGTCGATTTTGCCCAGGTTGTCGTCTCTCAGCAGACTCTCGCTCAGGTCGTTGACAGCTACGTTGTATCTCTGTCAAATGAATGGAATTCGCTGGTCGATGTTGCTCAGCTGCTGCAGGTCACAGATCTGCAGACCATGGATGGTGCAGCGGTCAGCAGTAGCCTACCTGCTGCTCCGCCCGCCGATAGCGCCGCACTGCCGCTCCCTGATGTCAGATAGTCCACGATCGGAAGCCCAGAGTTGACAGACAGCTCAGTACCACAGGCAGTGCCCTCGGGGCCCACCACTGACGGCACGCCTCAACCACCCAGCGCGGCTCAGATCCGAGCACTGGAAACCAGCTGGATCTGGGAATCGCTCAGATTCCTGTTCCGGATCTTTTGCCGTACATGGCTGCGCGTCACTGTCTCAGGCACCGAACATATTCGCCCGGACAGCGGTGCACTCCTGCTGATGAACCATGTCAGCTATCTCGACCCACTGGTAGCAGGTGTCTGGCTCAACCGCCCGGTCTGCTACCTGGCCCGCGACAATCTGTTCCGCATTCCCCTGCTGGGAAGCCTGCTGCGACGTACCTTTGTGATTCCCATCAGTCGCGAATCCACCCGAACCGGCAGTATCCGGGCCGGTATTGAGCGACTGCAGCAGGGACTGCTGGTCGGAATGTTCCCCGAAGGCACACGGTCCAGCAGCGGACAAACCGAACGCTTTCGACCGGGTTTCCTGCTGCTGGCTCGCCGCACCAGTCAGCCCATCCACACGGTCGGAATCGCCGGAACAGAAAAGGCTCTTGGCAAAGGAGCCCTCTGGATCAGGCCCTGCCGTATTCACATTGTCATCGGACCGCCGCTTTCAGAATCGGAACGTCAGCAACTTTCCAGTAATGACGAAGCTGAGCTCTGCGAAATGCTGCGTCTGAAAGTTGCTGCCTGTGTTGCCGAAGCTCGCACAGTTGCAGCCACCAGACGCTGAATCCCACCGAATTCAGCACCATAATCTGGGCGGCCGAACGAGCCCGGCGCTGATCCAGCCTCACCCGATTCCTCAGCGGGAAATCACCGCCCCGCGTCCTTGTCACCCGCGGAATACGGCTTCACGCAGCTGCTGCAGCGGATAAAAGGAATTGCGCCATCGCACTCCACCCTGCCGCAATGTGATCACGGCTGAACGCCACCACGCAAATGCCATCAAAAACGGCCCCGCCAGGAACAGAGGTATCTGCAGCAGAAATCCTCGCTGCCCCCAGGCCAGCCACGCAAACAATACATGCCACAACACAACCGTGGCCAGCCAGCCTGCCGCATCTTCAGATGACACCTGACCCGCAAGACTTAATAAGGGCAGTGCCACCGGTAACACGAAGAACACACTGAACAACAATGTCAGAAACAGCATGCCGCGCAGAGAATAATTCACCGAAGCAAACGCATTCTTCTCCAGCCCCGTCACCACACCCCATAAGGATGGCTGCCACCGCACTGACAACAGTCCGTCGGCCAGCAGAAAATCTGAACGACCTCCACGACACTTGATCAGTTTGCCAAGCTTCACATCATCCAGCACGTCCAGTCGAATCGGCTGATGACCGCCCAGCCGACGATAGAAGTCCGCTTCCACAAGGTTGAATGCCCCAACCCCCGCATAAGCCAGTGGAAATCGCGTCCGAATCAGATGCAGCTGCGTCCCGATAGCAAACGACATCCCGAAAAATGTCGTCATCACCGACTCCAGCAGGCTTCCGCAGATCATCTCCGGTAACAGACACATGTGCTGCAGTTGATGCTGCTGAAAATATCGTACGGCAGCCAGCAGCGTCTGCGGCTCATACAGAATATCCCCGTCTGTGAATAACAGCAGTCGCCCTCGAGCCTCCAGCGATGCCCGATGCATCGCATGATTCTTGCCCAGCCAGTCCGCCGGACACTCTCGCAGATGAATCACTCGCAACCGAGCGTCTGCACGAGCTGCCGCATCCATCAACTCGCCGGTCGCATCCTCCGAACGATCATTCACAGCCAGAATCTCAAACGTCACACCCTCAGACCGCAACAGCGAACGAAAACAGTCTGCAATCTTCTCCGCCTCGTTTCTTGCCGGAATAATCACACTCACCAGCGGCCCACAATCGTCCTCCACACTCGTTCCAGCCAGACGGCCGGAATCAATCACCGCAGAAGACGACACATAACGCACCAACCGCTTGCGCTTCAATGCCGCCAGCGGAGGAACAGCGGTCAGCACAGCAGCCGCAAAGACCAACCAGCCACCCAAAGACATCAAACTCATGGATCCCACCAGCCCAATCGTCCAACAGTAGCCAGCCTGATCTGTCGCCATAATCTCACAGACCATCGGCAACGATCGGACCACTAGTCCGCGCTTTCTGATACAGCATTCTCCACGCTGCCGTGCCGTTGTCAGGTACAAGTCGAGTCTCAGCACCAGCTTCAAAAAACGGGTACCGCTCCTGATTGGCCGCCTCCAGCATGAAGTTCACTGTCCCATTATTGGCCGTATACATCTTTCGACCATCCGACCAGACAGTTTCAATCAGGCGGTCCGGCTCAGGACGAGCAACCGGTTTCTGCACCTTCAGCGCCGCCATGACATCCCGATTCAGCTCAAAACCCAGCCCCGGACGATCAGGAACCTGCGCATGACCACCGCTGACAACGATCGGTTCAGTCAGCAGACTCCGCTCGTACAGTTGATGACAGTTCACCGCCGGCCACACAGCCTGATGCAACACCCCGCCAAAATGCAGTGAAAATGCCGCTGTGACGCCACTACCCACCAGCTGCAGCCACAAAGGCAGTTCGGACTGCTCACAGAATCGACCTGTCCCCATCAGCTTCGCAGCACCACCACCAGCCACAAAGCCATCACAACAGCCGGACCGCACTACGGTCGCAGGAGTGGGATTGCCGTAATGCATCGCCACCTTCACTCGCGTCGCCTCCGCGATCCGCCGGTTGCCCTCAACATCTCCCTGCGGAATCGGTGTTTCATAAATGTCGACCTGCGGATATTCCTCCAGCTTCTTCAGAATCGGTAATGCTCGATCCGCATCACGCAGAGTGTCGTTGAAATCCATGTCGATCTTGAATTCCGGTGGCAAACCTGCAGCCGCCGTCCGCACCTGCTCAAACACATCAAACCACGGTCGACCCTTCGTCTTGTACGACATATATCCCTGTCGCATCGCTTCCTGACACTCCGCCGCCATATCCGCAGCAGACGTATCAATGTTCCACCACGACAGAGGTGTCCGCGAATGCACTTTGGTTCCCAGCAGGGCATGCACGGGAACTTCCGCCGCCCGACCCACGGCATCAAACAAGGCCATCTGCAGCCCCGCACCCAGGGAATCATCCCACATCAGCTGAATCGCACTGCCACCCCGCGCACGCTCAACCGCAGCGTCCGTCGTCGCACCCCACGTGTAAAACAACAGCGTCTCACCTACACCCACTGCACCGCAGCCCAGCTGAACCTCACAGATCTCCGAATAACGCCAGTGCGGGATCTCCCTGTCCATGTTCCGCCGCGGAACTTCACGAAACTCCATCCGCACTGTCGTGCGACGTATGTCCACAACCTCAAAGTGCTTCTCCGAAACCGCCACTCCCTCGCGGAAAATCGCCGCTCGACTGCTCTGCAGCAGACCAGCCATTGACACTGCACCAGAAAGAAAATGCCTGCGCGAGATCACCATGTCGGAATACCCCCCCAACTGATTTTCGAATCACTCAACTTCCAGCACACGCGCAGTCTTACAGACTTGCACTCAACATCCAACCCAGCCATTTCAAGCCAACTGCACGTTTTGCCAGCCATGAACGTTTCCCCGGCACGAAGACCGCTACACAATCCCCGCGGACGCCTCTGGCCTGGACACTCGCAACAACTTGCTCAACAGCAACCGGAAAGACAACCACAACGTGAATGCAGAAATGCACTAACACAGCCCAAACAGCCCGATCGCACTCCCACCCGCCACTCAGATTGCAAAAAATCAAGCCTTTTCATCACGCAAAAAGCAATTTAACGCCCGGATCATTCCGCCGCAGCAGTCAATCAAACCACTGACGCGACAGAATCAGGACAACTCAATCCGGAAAACCACGCCACGAAGATCGCTCTGAATTCCCCTCTATTCACTCCCTTCGTCACATGTCCGAAAATTCGTCCACGGAAAACCACTAACTGAACGTTTTCGAAAAAACCCGAGTGGCATTTTCCGACAGCGGACTAGAACGATGGTGTCGAAGTGACGCCTGTTGGTTGTCATTTCTGACCCCTGCAAATCGTTCTGAATTTTCACCGAAGCGGCCTGGGCCGTTCTGTTGCGAGATTCCAATATGTCAATTGCCATACCTGAACGTACTCTGAACGACTCATGGGACGAAGATCACGATCTGCTCACAGAACAGGTCGCGATGGAATTGTCAGATCGCCAGCGCCCTGCTGAATCGCGAGTTGATCATCAGGCAATTCGTCAGGCTGTTCGCATGATCCTGCGGGCTGTGGGTGAGGATCCGGACCGCGAGGGTCTGCTGGAAACTCCGCGACGCGTCGCGAAGATGTACGAAGAGATGTTTGCCGGTCTGCATCTGGATCCGGGTCGTCATCTGTCAGTAACGTTTGAAGAAACCTACGACGAAATCGTGCTTGTGAAGAACATTGAGTTCACAAGTATGTGCGAACATCACCTGCTGCCATTCCGTGGTGTTGCTCACGTGGCCTACATCCCTCACGGGCGTGTCACGGGGCTCAGTAAGCTGGCGCGGCTGGTCGAAGAAGTCGCCCGTCGACCTCAGGTGCAGGAACGTATGACCAAGACGATCGCCGACCTGCTGGAGGAGAGGCTGGGCACAAAGGCTGTCGGGGTTGTGGTGCAGGCTGAACACTCCTGCATGTCCATGCGAGGCGTCCGAAAGCAGGGCAGCATGACAGTGACCAGCGCCATGCGAGGAACATTTGCAGCGAATGCTGCCAGCCGAGCTGAGCTGTTGTCCCTGATTCATGGAAACTCGGGTCGCTGACGCTTCGCAAACCTTGCCTGGTTGGATCATCATGCTGATTGAAAAACAGTACAAGTTCTATGCGGCTCATCGCAACGAAACTCTGCAGGACAAGTGTCGCAATCTGCATGGGCATCGCTACGGAATTCGCTGCTGCTTCGAGGTCGAGCGGAACGGTGACATCTCCACTCTGTTCGGCGACTTTGATGCTCAGATCGAGCCCTGGCTGAAGCAGAATTACGATCATGGGATGCTGATCAATCGCCACGATCCGCTTTACGACACGCTGCTGGACCACATGTCACGTACCGGGGAACAGCTGCGACTGAATGTGTTTGATGGTCCGACCAGCGTGGAAAACCTGTGCCATAAACTGTTCACTGAGATCACACAGTTTGGCTTCCGACTGCAGCGACTGGAGGTTCAGGAAACTGACACGTCCACCATCGTTTACACTCGGGAAGACTGGGTGGCCGACAATCGCTGGCAACAACGCCGCAGGGCAACCGCCGAGGCTCTGCAGGCCGCACACTGAAAAGGCCGGCAAATTCCGGATTGTCAGTTACTGTTTTCCCAAAAAATCGCAGATCCCGGCGTTTCATGAAATAAACGCTGGGCTGTAGCCCTCGTAAGGAACAGCCTTTAGACTCGACGCTTCTGCAATTCTGCAACGACGAGCGATTCACTGTTTTTTTTCAGGGGGATACTGCGATGGGGATTTCCTGCCGGGCCGTTTGCCGTGGCTTGCTGTACGCCGGTTTGATTGTTGGTCTTTCGATCAATGCGGGTGCCGATGAGAAGAAGCAGAAGGGTGCAAAGAAGGCCCCAACGCCAACCGCACGATTTCTGAATGGAATCGAACTGACAGCCGAGCAGAAGGAAAAGGTTGCAGCACTGGACAAGGAACTGGCCCCCGACAGCCAGAAGATTACGAAGATGCGTGCAGAGATTCTGACAGAAACCCAGAAATCTGCCGAGCGCGACGCTCAGAAGGCCGCCAGAACAGCCGGAAAGACTCCCGCAGAAACAAAGAAATCTGTGGACGAAGCTTTGAAACTGACTGACGAGCAGAAGGAAAAGATGAAGTCCGTTCAGCAGGCTCAGCAGGCCTTTACCGCAAAGGCCATCGAAGGTCTGAAGAAGATCCTGACTTCGGAACAGGCAGCCAAACTTCCGAAGCCGGCGGGAGCCAAAGGCAAGGGTGGTAAAAAGAAGCAGCAGTGATCCCATCGCAGGGATTGCTCCTGAATTCTCGGTCTCAACGGGATTTCAGGGCTTGCAGAAACCCAGAGCGGCAGGAAACTGCCGCTTTTTTCGTTTTCACATTCATCGAAGTGACACTGCAGTGACTGATATTTCGGATCGGACGCCCGCAGCCCCCGGCAGCGATACCGACGGCAGAACAATTCCTCGATTTATTGTGGGAATTGACCTCGGCACCACCAACTCGGCAATGTGCTGGATAGACACATTGGTGGCCGACAGCCCGATCCAGACATTCGCCATCCCGCAGATTGTCAGCGAAGGCCAGACTGAACTTCTTGAAACGCTGCCATCCTTTCACCTGCAGACAAACGCCGCCGCGCAACAAGCCGGTGTATGTCGCCTGCCATGGCAAAGTCAGGCGGAATTCTGGACCACAGGCGTCTTCGCTCGAGATCAGGGGCGACTGACTCCGGGACGAGTGATTGAATCTGCCAAATCATGGTTGTGTCATCCTGGAGTTGATCGCCGCGCTGCAATTCTGCCATGGCATGGTGCACCCGATGTCGAACGTTTGTCTCCAGTGGACGCCAGCGCTCGCTGCCTGAGACATCTGCGTGAAGCATGGAACTCACGCAATCCGCAGCATCCGCTTGAGCAGCAGGATGTCGTGCTGACCATCCCCGCTTCATTCGATGAAGTGGCTAGGGAACTGACCGTCGCTGCAGCACGTGCTGCCGGCCTGCGAGGGATTGTCCTGCTGGAAGAACCTCAGGCGGCCTTCTATGCATGGGTCCATGAACACCGCAACAACTGGGAACAGCAGGTCGCACCCGGTCAGAAAATCCTCGTATGCGATATCGGCGGTGGAACCACCGACTTCAGCCTGATTGACGTTCGGGCCGGCAGTGACGGTCGCATCCAGTTTCACCGGATCGCTGTTGGCGAACATCTGCTGCTTGGCGGAGACAACCTCGATCTGGCAATTGCTCATTTCGTGGAGCAGCGACTGGGGTCTCGTGATGCTATGGATGAGCGTCAATGGGGCATGCTTTCAGCCGCCTGTCGCCATGCCAAGGAAATCCTGCTGTCCGAGCATCCTCCGGAAAAATTTACCCTGACACTCAGTGGCAGTGGCTCAAAGCTGATTGGCGGTGGCCTGCGGATCGAACTCGAACAGGCGGAAATCGTGCGCCTGATTCTCGATGGATTTCTTCCGGATGTCACACTCAATGATACCCCGGCCAGACGGCAGTCCGGCTTCCGTGAGTTTGGACTGCCTTATGCCGCAGATGCGGCCATCAGTCGCTATCTTGCCGACTTTCTGCGTACGCACGGCAATTCAGTCCGCCCGGACTTCGTGCTGTTCAACGGCGGCTTCTTTGAATCGCCGGTTCTGCGACAGCGATTTCGCGAACTCCTTGAATCCATGTTTCGCCATGCTGATCCGCTCTGGACCCCCAGACTGCTGACCAACCCCCGACTCGACCTCGCAGTGGCTTACGGTGCTGCCGTATTCGGGCTGGCACGCCGTGGACAGGGAATTCGCATCTCGGCCGGACTGGCCCGCACTTATTACATCGGTGTCGAGCAGTCTGACGGAACGCGAGCGGCCTTGTGCCTCGTAGCCGCAGGTACCGAGGCGACAACCGAGCCCACCGTGCTGGATCAGGTTTTTCAGGTTCGCACGTCAGAGCCTGTGGAGTTCCCCGTGTATGTCTCAAGTGCCCGCACTGCCGATCAACCGGGCCAGCTGATCCCGCTCGATCCGGAACAGCTCACCAGCCTGCCCCCCGTCCGCACTGTACTGACCAGTCGCAAACGTGGCGATGCCACAACTGTGGATGCACGACTGGCAGTTCGCCTGACTGAAATCGGCACTCTGGAACTGTGGTGCCAGCAGATCACCGAATCACGTCGCTGGCAGTTGCAGTTTGATGTCCGATCGGCCGTGGAAACTGACCGCACCGCACATTCTGGCACAGGCGAGTCTGCCGGGATCATTGATGACAGCATCGTCGCAGCCGCGCGAGCTGCTCTGCAGTCTGTGTTTGGCACTGACGCCGGCACTCATCCGGACCAGATCACGACACTGCTGACTGAAGCTGCCGGACAGTCAAGGACAGAGTGGCCACCGTCGCTGCTGCGAGCTGTCTGGAAGGAACTGCTGGAACTGGAATCCGGTCGACGCCGCAGTGCAGTCCACGAAGCACGCTGGCTCAACCTTGCAGGCTACTGCCTGCGCCCCGGTTTCGGTTATGCCGCTGACGACTGGCGAGCAGAAGAGATGTATCGAGTCGTGGGACTGCGACCTGTCCACGGCGTACCTGCCTGCCTGGCCGAACATCGCACCATGTGTCGACGTATTTCCGGAGGCTTCTCAGCAGGCCGACAGACACAGATTGCCGGACTGCTGCTGCCAGCGGTCCGACAGCGATTCCGCCAGGTGCAGACCGGTCGCGGCAAGCCTGCCCCCTATGCATCCGGGAATCATGAAGCTGCAGAGATCTGGCGACTGCTGGGCTCCTTCGAACTGCTCGATCTGAATACTCGTCAGGAACTGGGCGAAATGGGACTGGAACTGATGTTCCGGGACGAATTTACTCCAGTCCGCAGTGCACTCGTCTGGATGCTGGGACGAGTCGGTGGTCGCCTGCCCGTCTATGGCCCGCTCAATCTGGTCCTGCCCACGTCTGTTGTCTGCAGCTGGCTGGAACGTCTGCTGAAATCCGCCGATCTGCATGAGTCGGGCACACAGCTGGCCATCATGCAGATCTGTCGTCGAACAGGCGATCGTTTTCGGGATATCCCGGCGGCACTCAGAACTCGAACGGTCGCGGCGCTGCAAACCGCCGCAGCCAGACCGGCTCTGATTCAGGTCATCGAGACCGGTGGACCGCTCGACGACGAAGCTACCGGACAGATTCTTGGCGAAGCCCTGCCAACTGGACTGCGGTTGAAGGCCGGTGGTCTTTAGTTTCCAACCGCTGCACAACTGTGCCGGGCCTGCTCCTCAGAAGGCCTTATTCTTTGCCGAATTTCCCCCGACGCCACGGGTTTTCACGTGTCGCACTCGCCATCCGGAACGTATGCTGATAGCAGCAGAGCAGGGCGGTCAGCATCGTTGAATTGAACAGAACCACAAAATGCTGGGTTTCCACTGGACATCAGGATCAACCAACGGCCGTTCGCGGCGGCAGGCACTGGGACTTGGATGTTCCCTGCTGCCGACGTTCCGGGGCCTGCACTCTGCTGCCGCTGAAGAAATCACTTACGCCGCACAGGCTCCAGGGTTCGGACGAGCAAAATCCGTTATCGTCGTTTTTGCCAGCGGCGGCCAAAGCCAGTTGGATATGTGGGATCCGAAACCCGATGCCCCGGTACAGATTCGCGGGGCTTTCGATTCCATTCCCACCGCAGTTCCCGGGCTGCGAGTCTGCGAACACATGCCACAAATTGCTCGTGTCACTGACCGACTGACAGTGGTACGCAGCATGTCTCATGAAGACCTTGACCACGGCTCAGCCTTCTATCTGGCCATGACCGGTCGCTACCATCGCCGCAAGTCCGGCAACCCGCCTCCGGCCCCCGATGACCAACCCTGCTACAGCTCTGTGCTGCAGCGAGTCCGCCCGTCAGTCACGGCCCCACAGACTGCTGTTCACCTGAACGGCCCCGCCGTTGTCCCCGAGCTTCCGGCACCCGGACAATCCGGCGGACTACTGGGAGGCGGATTCGACCCGCTCACACTCGGTGATGTCTCGCGGGATTTCAATGCCATCCCATCACTCCTGCCGCAGCCAGACCTGCCACAACTCAGACTGGATGCACGCCGCAATCTGCTGCAACAGGTCGAATCCTCAATGCCACTGCTGCAGGAACATCGTCTGCTGCTGGAAAAACATGCCATGTATCGCCAGGCATTTGACATGCTGGCCAACCCGCGGGCTCGGGGCGCTTTCGACCTGAGCACCGAACCCGAGACTGTTCGCGAACGCTACGGCTACAATCAGTCGGGACAGGCCTGCCTGCTGGCCAGACGACTGGCCGAAGCCGAAGTCCCGCTGATCACCGTGTTCTGGTCGCCCAGCAACCGTGGCCAGGACCGTGAACCCCGGAATACGGATCTCTGGGGCTGGGATACTCACAACGACATCTTCGATGGACTGCGGGATCATCTGCTGCCACGCTTCGATCAGGGATTCTCGGCACTGATTGAAGATCTCGATCAGCGCGGTATGCTCGAAACAACACTCGTGGTCTGCATGGGTGAATTCGGCCGCGCTCCAATCGTTGCTCTTGAACCACGATTCGCAGGTGCCCTGCCAGGACGCAAACACTGGAGCAGCGTCTATTCCATCGCCTTCGCCGGGGCCGGAGTCCGTCGCGGGACAATCCTTGGCGCTTCCGATGACCGCGGCGCATGGCCCACAGATCAGGCATGGGGACCATGGGACGTCACAGCGACCATCTTCTCAGCACTCGGCATCGATCCGTCACAGCACTACCGTGACCCTGTCGAGCGACCAATTCGCATCAGTGACGGAAACGTCATGTCCGCACTGTACACCGGCTGAAGTCTGCAGACACCACTACAACAGCATCACCAGCCCATCCATACCGGACAGCCGCGCATACACCGCCAGAACCTGCTGCGCCGATTGACACACAGGCTCAAGTGTGACTGCCACATGACGACCGTGCGTCGTGCTTCGCAGTGAATACGGTGGATCATTGTCCATCCGTAGCTCCTCACGCGCAGCCGAAATTACCCTCGCAGTGAAGTTCGAATCAGCATAGCCGATCACCTTGAACGTCCACGTGCACGGAAATGTATGCTGACTCTCAAGTAACTCAGCCGAAGGCAGATTCACCATCAGGTACGTCCCGTCAGAACAATCCTCAATCTTCAGCGTTCAGTCAGTAATCGCACTTTTTCATCTATGAAGGCACAGTGATGAGGGATATGCCCCGTCACTCGCTCCAGCAGCGTCTCCAGAGTCAACGGGCCGGCTTCACTGTGCACCCCAGTACGCTGAAAATCTTCCAGCTCGGTGCGACGCAGAATTCGCGCTACCTGAGAACGCACCAGACGAATCAACTCCAGCTCCTCCTCAACCGATCGATGCTCATACTGCAGACCGGACGCAAAAATGTCGGGATCTCCGCCAAACATCGTGGGATTGTCTTCCACCAGAACACGTTTCATCCGATCAGCGTAGATCGGTTCAAAGTCCGCGATATGGCAAACCACCTGCTGGATCGTCCACTTGCCCGGCACCGGGCGCGCCCGCCAGCCGTCACGACCCACTCGCATCACCGCATCCTTCAACAGGATCGGACCACGCTCATATTCCTGCAGCAGCTCGTCAAGACTCATACCATATCCTGTCACAGACTGAACAGAAGCACACACATCTGCACCGGCTCGGCAGACGGAATCCTACTTTCCCGTGTCTGCTCGAGCAATCCGCCGCAAAACTCCGGAATTCACGATACCTGCAAAAAGCCATGATCACTCTGGCCCACGGACAGCCCCTCAGGCTACTCTGCTCTCCTGCAGATACTGACGGCGTCTGACCCTGTTCGTACTGTGCGAACTTCGTTGCTGAAATCGGAGCACCAGCGGATGAGCCGAACCTGCCTCAAAGGCGGTATGGTTTATGATCCTGCCAACGGGATCAACGGTGAACTGCGCGATGTCTGGATGCAGGCTGGCCGCTGTATCGCACCTCCGGCCGATCCGACAGAGCGGGCCGAAGTGATCATTGACGTTGCGGGCATGGTTGTGATGCCAGGCGGTGTGGACATGCACTGCCATATTGCCGGTCCGAAGGTCAATACGGCACGCAAAATGCTGCCGGACCAGCGCCGCAGAACTCCCCCCATGCACCGCACCGCATTGACACGCTCGGGTACTCTGGGCACCGTCCCCTCCACATTCGCCACCGGATATCTCTACGCAGGACTTGGTTACACCAGCGCCTTCGACGCTGCTGTCCCGCCCATTGCCGCGCGACATGCACACGACGAACTTCAGGACACACCCGTTCTCGATCGCGGCTTCTACGTGATGATGGGCAATAACCATCTGATCATGGAACGACTGCACGAAGGCCAACTGGAACTGCTCGATGGAGCCGTTTCATGGCTGCTGAAATCCACAGGGGGATACGCTGTCAAACTGGTCAACCCGGGTGGCGTGGAGATGTGGAAGTCCGGCGGTGATGGTTACTGCGGACTGGACGACGAAGTCCCGCTCTATCGCCTGACGCCACGCAGAATCCTGCGCGAAATGGCCATGTCGGCCGATCGCCTGCAGCTGCCACATTCCGTCCATGTCCACTGCAATCAGCTGGGAATCCCGGGCAACTGGACGACCACGCTCGAAACCATGAAATCTTTTGAGGGGGCTCGCGCACACCTCACCCATATTCAGTTTCACAGCTATGGGGGTGGATTAAGCGATCAAAGCACCATCTGTTCGCAGACACCCGCGCTGGCCGCCTTCATTAATGCACACCCGGAACTGACCGTGGATGTCGGGCAGGTCATGTTTGGTGAAACCACTTCCATGACCGGAGATGGACCGCTGGGACACTATCTGCATCGCGTCACCGGCCGTCGCTGGTTCAGTGGCGATGTGGAGCTGGAGGGCGGCTGCGGGATCGTTCCCATCACCTATCGCGATCGCAGCTTCGTACATTCACTGCAATGGGCGATCGGGCTGGAGTGGTATCTGCTGGTTGAAGATCCATGGCGGATTGCCATGAGCACCGATCATCCCAATGGTGGCTCATTCCTTGCCTATCCGGAAATCATTGCCCTGCTGATGGACAGCGCCAGACGTCGCGAATACCTGCAGCGCATGCCTGAGAAACTGCGACAGGCCTGCTGCCTCGCCGACCTCACTCGAGAATACTCACTCAGTGAAATCGCCATCATTACTCGCGCTGCACCGGCCCGCATGCTGGGACTGCACTCCAAAGGACATCTGGGACCCGGTGCCGATGCCGATGTCTGCATCTACAGCCGACAGAATGACCTCGAAGCCATGTTTCGCTTCCCCCGCTACGTCTTCCGCAGCGGACAGATGATCATCGATGATGGCGAAATCCGAGCAGTGCCGTTCGGAAGCACATTCATGACGATTCCAGAACAGAATCCCGATGCTGAACCAGTCATCCGTAACTGGTTCGAACGCAATTCCACAGTGCAGTTCGCAAATTTCGCGGTCGATGATCACGATATCGGTGATGCCGTCGTGGCCAATCACCCGGCTCGACTCTGAACGACACCGAACCGCAGATCACAGACTCGCTACTCTGCCCAGCCTCGGGATCGCTCCAGAGCCTTCTCCCAGCCACCCCGAATCCGCTCAACGTCCGCCTTCTTCATCTGCGGCTCAAACGTCCGGTCCACCTGCCAGCTGGCATCGAAATCCGCTGGTGTTTTCCAGACACCAACCGCCAACCCCGCCAGAAACGCCGCACCCAGCGCCGTCGTCTCAAAAACCTGCGGACGGACCACAGGGACTCCCGAAAAGTCCGCCTGCATCTGCATCAGAGTATTATTCACCGCGGCACCACCGTCCACCCGCAGCGAAGTGACACGAATCCCGGAATCCGCCTTCATCGCATCCAGTACGTCCGCCACCTGCAGAGCAATCGATTCAAGTGCAGCTCGAGCAATATGGCCGGCGCTGCTGCCACGAGTCAGCCCGGCAATCAGCCCCCGCGCCCACGGATCCCAGTGCGGTGCACCCAATCCCGAAAACGCCGGCACCAGACTCACGCCGCCGTTGTCAGGAACGGTCTGCGCCAGAGCCTCCACGTCGGCAGAACGCCGGATAATCCCCAGCCCATCCCGCAGCCACTGCACCACTGCACCTGCCACAAATACACTGCCCTCAAGAGCATACTCAGTACGATTCCCAATCCGCCATGCAACCGTACTGAGCAGCGAACGAGTCGACGCCTTCGGCCGATTCCCCGTATTCATCAGCATGAAACAGCCTGTGCCATACGTGTTCTTCACCATCCCAGGCTTCAGACACAACTGACCGAATAATGCGGCCTGCTGATCACCCGCAATGCCGGCCACCGGAATCGATCCACCAAACAACTCTGACTTTGTCTGGCCATACACCTCACTCGAACTGCAGATTCGCGGCAGCACACTCACCGGAATCTTCAGCACCTTCAACAGCTCAGCATCCCACGTGCAGTCATGAATATTGCACAACATCGTCCGCGATGCATTCGTTACATCAGTCGCATGGACCGCACCACCAGTCAGCTTCCACAACAGCCACGAATCGACCGTTCCAAACGCCAGCCGTCCAGCCTTCGCCAGTTCCTTTGCACCAGGCACATTCTGCAGCAGCCAGGCAAGCTTCGTACCCGAAAAGTACGCATCAATCACCAACCCCGTGCGATTGCGAATCTCAGCGGCATACCGCCCGGCTGCCAGACGACGACAGACCGCCGCCGTTCGGCGATCCTGCCAGACTATCGCATGATGAATCGGCTGGCCCGTCTGCCGATCCCACAGTACCGTCGTCTCACGCTGATTCGTAATCCCGATCGCAGCTATGTCTGCAGCCTGCAAACCGGCTTTCCGGATCGCAGACTTCGCCGTGGACAGCTGAGTCTGCCAGATCTCATCCGCATCATGCTCTACCCAGCCGGGTTGCGGGAAATACTGCCGAAATTCCTTCTGCGACACAGCCAGAATCCGACCACCCTGATCGAACACGATCGCTCGAGAACTGGTCGTACCCTGATCCAAAGCCAGAATTGCCTGCGCCATGAGCTGATCCCCTGCGTGTGCCGATTACCTTCCCGACATCCCGGAGGCACAGCAAACTCGATCAGCCAGCAATTGTCAATGCAGCAGGCTTAGCCCTGTACCGGCTCTGCGGCAGACTGCACACGCGTCGGCGGAGCCAGCGACTTCCAGTCAATCCGAGGAGCATCTGCCCAGAGCTGCTCGAGATTGTACAACTGGCGACCTTCCGGAGTGAACACGTGGAGCACAACGTCGCCGTAGTCCACCAGAATCCAGTTGCCCTCTGTACGGTAACCTTCAATACTGACCCGCCGGTTGCCGTCCTCGTGCTTCAGCTTCCGATTGACCTCATCGGCAATCGCATGCATCTGACGTCCACTGGTCCCGGTCGCGATGATGAAAAAATCCACGATCGATGTGATACCCGTCAGGTCCAGCACAACGATGTTCTGACCACGCAGCTGATCTGCAATGTGAGCCGCAATCACAGCATTCGACAGGCTGGTCTGGTACAGCTGGGCTGAACGAGGAGTTGCAGAACCGCCGGAAGACTGAGCAGCAATGGTGTCTGTAGGACGAGACGAAGTCATCAGAATGGGTACCGAAATATGGAGCAGAGAATGCAAAACAAAAGTCTACGGCTCAGGACACCCGCAGACAATCCGCGGGTTCGAGGTTCCCCTGAGTTTTCCCGGCAATTCGCGAAAAATCGGCTAATTCTGAGATTTTGCCGGTTGTGACGGCGTTTTCACCGAGGAATCACCCGTCGCTTCCGACTGCTTATCACCCGCATTCAGCAATCGAAACGGATTTCCCTTGCCGTCCGCCCCCAGTCGACGATTACGCCAACCCACCACCACGTCCGGCTGATCCGAAAAAATCCCGTCCACTCCCCCATCAACCGTCAGCCACTCCAGCATCAGATCCACTTCCTTCACTCCCTCCGGCAACGCATCGGCCCGCAAGGTCCACGCATGCACCTGTAAACCGTGCCGATGAGCCGTCTCCACCAGTGACGTAATCACCGGCCGACCCGCTGCAGTTACTGACGACACCACAAGGTTCAATGTCACGCCAAGGCCATCACAATACCCCGACACCTCACGCACGACAGCCTCGTCCGGCATCTTCGCCGTCAGCCAGATCAGCGGTAATCGACACTTCAATTCCATGCGCAGTCGCCGCACTTCAGCCTGATCAAAACACTGCACGAACACCGGCGCTGCCGCGGAATCATAACCGGCTGCTGTCAACACCTTCAGAATCTCTGCTGAACTGTCCAGACCCGCCGCACGATGGCGAGCCGGATCCTTGACCTCAACATAGACGCCGGCTGTTCGCCCCAGTGATTTGTTGAGCCCTGCAATCAACTCCAGATGCTCTGCCAGAGTCGCGATCCGAAACCGACCCAGCTCCAGGGGAAAACGAGTCCCAGCCTGCTTCCACGCACGATTCTCTGATCGTCGCTCAGTCAGGTTCAGGCGACGCAGCTCCTCCAGAGTCAGATCCATCACATACCAGCGACCATCCTCCCGAACTCGCTCCGGAAAGACCCTCGCCACGTCTGACACATCATTCAGCGTCAGATCATGCAGCACAACCGGTATCCCATCCTTCGATAGCACCACGTCCTGCTCAATGTAGTCCGCACCCATGGAGTGCGCAAGGACAGCGCCTTCCGTTGTGTGCTCAGGCACATAACCGGAAGCCCCTCGATGAGCAATCACGATCGGGGCCGCCACGGTCTGATCGGCCACCACAACCCCCGCTGGCGCTGCATCGCTGACCTGCCCCTGACAGACAGCAATCAGATTCCACGGCCCCACCAAACTGACCAACGCCAGCCACAGCAGGTCCCGGCAGATTCGATTCATCTTCACACTCCACCTCCAGCCAGTCACGACTCGTCTGTAAGTTCCATCCGCGTCCAGATCGAAGGATTCCATGCCAGCGGAAAATCACCACCCACACTCATCGGCAACTGGCCCAGCTCTGCATCCTCAATCACCACATACAGACCCAGCGCCCTCGTTTCAGCAAGTTCAGCAAAGCCCGGCAGCTGACTGCCCGGAATCCAGACCGATAACTGATAACCATCACTCGACAACACCGTTTCCACACGACATCGCCGCGGATCCTGAGCAAGCTTCTGTGTTCGCTGTTGAGCAATCTCGATGAATCGCGCCGATGGCTGCTCGTCCTGATCGTCGTCCACAGGCAGTACGGTCAACAGACTGCAGAACTCCGTCGCCCGCTGCACACCCGCAGTCGGGCGAGTATCCAGCAGGATCAGCACACGATCTGACGACGTCGGGGAACTCCAGCGGCCAGCCGGAGGAATCTGCTTGCGACGAACACGCACCTCAAACCCCAGACCCTCACTGTTCCATGCGGCGCGCAAAGACCACGGTAATTCCGCCGCATTCAACTGCGCCGGCAACATGACAGATGCAGACGGCGGCAGACGCAGCGGACTGCCCGCTCGACCTGGTAACTGGTCGATACGCACCATGGGCAGAGCATACTGGAACAGGAACGACGGAGGCACAATCTGCGACATCAGAATTCTCCGGCAGAAGCCCCTCGGAAAGACTTAACAGACACCCGGCCGCCGCCTACGTCGTATTCTGCAGTAACTGGCGGTACCACTCAACCGTCCGCCGCAATCCCTCTGATAAGGGCACCTGAGGTTCCCAGTTCAGGTACTGCTTCGCTCGACTGATGTCCGGACAGCGTTTCCGCGGATCATCCTGAGGCAGCGGATGATGCACGATCCGCGATCGACTGCCTCCCACCGCCCCCAATACAGCCTCCGCCAGCTCCAGCATCGTGTTCTCAACCGGATTACCCACATTGATCGGACCCTGATGCTGATCCTGGTCCATCAGCCGCAGCATCCCCTCAATCAAATCATCCACATAACAGAAGGATCGCGTCTGAGTCCCATCGCCATAGACAGTCAGATCGAGCCCCTGCAATGCCTGCAGGATGAAATTCGACACCACACGACCGTCATCCGGAGCCATCCGTGGACCATACGTATTGAAAATTCGAATGATCCGAATCTCGGTGCCATGCGTCTGGTGATAGTTCATCATCAACGACTCAGCAATCCGCTTGCCCTCGTCATAACAACTGCGCGGACCCACCGGATTCACATGGCCCCAGTAGTCTTCATGCTGCGGATGGATCTCAGGGTCACCATAAACCTCGGACGTCGATGCATGCAGGATCCTGGCGCCACAGCGTCGAGCCAGTCCCATCATATTCACCATGCCCACCGTCGACGTCTTGATCGTCTTGATCGGGTTGAACTGATAAGCCTGCGGCGATGCAGGACACGCCAGATTAAAAATCCGCTCAGCCTCCACATACAACGGCTGAACAATATCGTGACGAATCAACTCGAACCGCGGATGACCCAGCAAATGCCCGACGTTCCTGCGCGACCCCGTGAAGAAGTTGTCCACACAGATGACGTCATCACCTCGAGCAATCAGACGATCACACAGATGGCTGCCCAGAAAACCTGCTCCGCCAGTCACCAGCACAACAGTCATCACAGCCCCCTTCGCACGAACCAGATCAGGTCGCTCCAGGAATCCGCGCCAGAGTCCCGGTCAGACGACGATCGACCTTCTCACGCCCCAGCAGTTCCAGCGTTCTGAACAGATCGGCACCCTGCGCCCGACCACTGACACACAACCGTAACGCCGGAAACAGATCACCCGGCTTCAGTCCTCGCTGCTGCAGGATCCCCTGCAACGCATCATGTAACGGACCAGCAGTAAATTCCGGCAGGCCACCCAAGACCTGCTGCACCTGTCGCAGCAGCTCCACAGCCCCCGTTGCATTCAACACTCGCTTCTCAAAATTCTTCTGATCCATCTGCAATGCGTCGTCAGCGACAAAGAACTCATCCACAGAGAAAATATCTCCGTACACACGCAGACGGTCGGCCGCCAGATCAATCACTTTCGCCACATACTGCCGCACCTCAGGATCACCCGCATCGGTAATCAAACCGGCACGCTGCAGCCACTGCAGACAACCTTCAAGCTTCTCATCCACTGACAACTGATGCATCCAGTGCGACTGAAAACTGATCAGCTTGTCCGGATCCAGCCCCGCAGGACTACGAATAACTCGCTCCAGCGAAAACTTCGTAATCATCTCGTCCAGTGACAGAATCTCTGTCTGATCATCGTACGACCAGCCAATCCGCACCAGCGCGTTCAGAACTCCGGCCGGGATAAACCCAACCTGCTGATAATAGGCCACCATCACGGGCGACAAAGCATCCGCTGCCGCGTCCACGCCCAGTCGCCCCAGCACCGCATCTCCCAGCTCAAACAACTTCTGAAACTGCGGATTTTTGCGGTACTGAGCAATCTTCCGTTTGCTGATTTTTTCCTTGCTGCCCGGAGCTGCCACATAGGGAATATGGGCCCATTCGGGAGTATTATTACCGAGCGCACGATGCAGCAGGACCTGAATCGGAGTATTCGACAGATGCTCTTCGGCCCGGATTACATGAGTAATCTCCATGGCGGCGTCATCCACCACCGTGGCGAAGTTGTACAACGGCGAACCGTCGCTGCGAGCAATCACAGGGTCAGGCATCAGACTGCAGTCCCACTCCACCCGACCACGCACATGATCGTCAATCACGACGCGGTCTTCCCGCGGCACTTTCAGGCGAATCACACAGGGTTGGCCCGCAGCCAACTGCTGCTGAATCTGTTCAGCAGACAACAACAGCGACTGGCGGCTGCTGACATAAACCCGCTTCTGCTGCTCAGCCTCTTCACGCTGCCGCTGCGTTTCTGCAGCAGGTTCGAAATCCCGATACGCATGACCATCCGTCAGCAGACGCTGCAGCGCGGCATCGTACAGATGACGACGCTGAGACTGGAAACACGGACCATTCGGCCCCGGACGATCAGGACCCTCGTCCCAGTCCAGACCCAGCCAGCGAAACGCCTGCAGAATCGGCCCCAAAGCCTCATCCATGTTGCGCTGCTGATCCGTGTCATCTATCCGCAGAATAAATGTGCCCCGATTACGACGCGCCCACAGCCAGTTGAATAACGCTGTACGCATCCCCCCGATGTGCATGTAACCGGTCGGGCTGGGAGCAAACCGAGTTCTGACAGCCATGAAAACTTCCTGTTCAGCCAATTCGCACTCGACAGTACTTCCGACGCCCAGCCCAGACCAGCAGCCCATCGCTGACCGATACCTGCATATCATGGCTGGTCAGAGGAACCTTCTGTTCGCCGATGCGAGCACCACCACCTTCAATCAGTCGCCGAGCCTCGCTGTTGCTGGAACACAAACCCAGCGCAGTCAGCAGACGCACCGCGGTCAGCGAACCACCCGACAGAAGACCGGCTTCCAGCACCACGTCCGGAATGTCCGACGGCAGTGCCTCGCCACCAATTTCCGCCTGCCACCGCTGGCCAGCAGCCGCAGCCGCCTCGGCCGAGTGAAACTGAGAAATCACATTCGTCGCCAACGCAACCTTCGCTTCCTTCAGATGGCCCGCCAGCAGACGGTCCACCTCCTCCATCGGCAGCTCTGTCAGCAACTCAAAATACATCCGCATCACGCCGTCCGGAAGCTGCATGAATTTCTTCATCATCTCATACGCAGGCTCGCTGATCCCAATGTAGTTCCCCAGACTCTTGCCCATCCGACGGACACCGTCCAGACCGACCAGAATCGGAGACATCACGGCAATCTGCTGCGACAGACCCTGCTGAGCCTGCAGGTCACGAGCCAGCATGAAACTGTAGAGCTGCTCCGTACCGCCCAACTCAACATCCGCACGAATCTCCACACTGTCCCACGCCTGCATCACAGGATACAGACACTCATGCAGAAAGATCGCACGCTCTTCACGGTATCGCTTCGCAAAGTCCTCACGCGTCAGTAACTGAGCCACCGTGACACGACCACACAGACTGAGAACATCTGCAAAAGACATCCGACCAAACCAGTCGCCGTTCCGATGCACTTCAGCCCGCGACATGTCGACCACCTTGCCCACCTGAGCAAGATAGTCGCGAGCATTGTTTTCCACCTCGTCCGCCGTCAGACGACGACTACGAGCCTCGTCACGACCACTGGGATCACCAACCAGTGCCGTGTAGTTGCCGATTATGATCACCGCCTGATGACCCAGCTCCTGAAACTGACGAATCTTCCGCAACGGGACCGTATGACCCAGATGCACGTCAATGCCGGTCGGATCAATCCCGTACTTCACCCGCAGGGGAGTTCCCGTGTCACGGCTGTGCTGCAGCTTCTTCCGCAACTCGTCCTGTGGGACAACCTTCTCGATTCCACGAGTAATAACTCGCAGCTGTTCCTCAACCGGTGGAAAAGCAGATGCCATGTGCCTGAATACCGTTCTGAAGCCCGCCCGAATGACTGTTCTGAGGAAAACCAATCCCCCCAAAGCATAGCAGATGGCCAGCGCTAAAGGGGCAGAATTCAACGAGCACAGAAGGATTTTACTGAGGCCCGGGAACAGGCCTCCCAACCACCACCGCAATCACGCCAAAAAACACTGAACAAAACATCAAAAGAAACGCTGGGTGCATGGCACCTGAATCCACAAACTGAATCAATTATTGTACTTGCGAATTCAATCTGCGGATTTCACGCTACTGTACGGACTACCCGCCCAATTCACTTGTCCGCCCGCACGTCCAGACAGATCACATGCTGATCGTCTCGCACATACAGCCGACCCGCAGACAGGGCAGGGGCCTGGCGAGTCGTCTCCAGCACTACCGATCGCCCCAGTTCACGGAAGCTGTCCGGACTCGCCTCCACCAGTACCAGCTCGCCTTTCATCGTGGTCATCCACAAACGACCGTCAGCCAGAATCAGGTTGCTCTTCCCAAAACGCGGCTTCTGCCAAACCGTTTTCCTGTCCGACAAACGGATGCAGACAAGGTTTGTTATCGGTCCCGCACTGCCACTGTTGTCCAGCCCATACAGATGACCATCCAGCACTACCGGTGTCTGCCATTCAGCCCTGAGCTGACTGTCTTTGCCCAGCGATGACCAGACCTCCTTCACATTCAGACCGCCCGCCGATGCCGCCACCTGCAGAATAACGGCCCCATGATTCTCACCCGCAGAGATCAGCAGTTGGTTGTCACCCACCTGAATCGGGCAGGCCGTATTGCAGTCGTACTCCGTTGGAAACGGAAACTGCCACAGCTCCGCACCCGTCTGCGGATCAAGACCACCCGCTCCAGCCGCATCAAAAACCACCACCTGAGAAACCCCGGCCAGCTTCATCAGTACCGGAGATGCATAACCTGATCGTCCACCGCGAGCTTTCCATGCCGGTTTGCCCGTTCGACACTGCAGAGCCACAGCTCCGGCAGAATCCGAACCCGCCTGCACAATCACCAGATCACCCACAACCAGAGGCGAACAGGACACCCCGTATTCCGCAGCCGCACCACCAAATTCCTGTGGCACATCCACCTTCCACAACAACTTGCCACTGGCAGCATCCAGCCCCGCCAGCAGACCTTCGCCCGTCATTACAAACACTCGCCCGTCTGCCACAGCAGGTGTCGTCCGCGGACCATTTCCCATGCCATTCTCAAAAGCCGGGGCCAGCGCCGTTTTCCACAGCACCCGACCATCGTCCGTACTGAGGGCCACCGCGTACTGCTGACTGTCATCCTGGAACAGCGTCAACGCCTGACTGCCCACCACCGCAACCCCCGACATACTGGTGCCCAGTGGTGTCTTCCAGAGCACCTTCGGGCCAGCCTCCGGAAAGCTTTTCAACAGCCCCGTTTCCGCCGAAGTCCCAGTCCGATTCAACCCCAGAAACTGCGGCCAGTCAGAAGCATCCGCCAGACCAGACAGACAGAGGCTCAAAACCAATGCGTTTCGCCCAATCGTCATTGCCACATCTCCGCCTGCTGTATTTCAGATTCCGGAATCAACCCGACCGGCCAGGGATGACGCTGTTGACAAAAGGTATCCCGAGCATTCCTGCTCGGCCCCGTCCCCAGGAAAACACTGGGGATTTCAAGGGTGACGAGCCATTCGTGCCCGGGCTGAAGCCCAGACGACAACACTTGTCCCTCGCGTCATGGATCACCTGTAATGACAGAAAATCAGTGATTTTCTGCTGGAAATATATCGACATGGTCGTCGGCCGACCAGACCAACACTGCCGGCCGGTCCGCGTCGACTACCCGACACAACGCCGCGCTCCCTGCACGCCTTGCACGCAATTCACACGCACACCTGATTCTGATACACTTCCACGCGCCGATCCGGTACCCGCAGATGCGATTTACCGCGTCCGGGTCGCCCGCTCTGTCAGATCGAAATCCTGGAGAGTTCTTCAATGCACCGTCTGCTCTCAACTGCCCTGCTGACCATTGCTCTGATCTGCGGCCTTCCGGCCTGCAGCAGCACCTCGAAAGCTCAGGACGTGAAAATCACCTATCCCGCCACCAGAACAGTCGAACAGATTGATGACTTCCACGGCACCAAAGTCGCCGATCCCTACCGCTGGCTGGAAGACGATGTTCGCGTCTCAAAGGAATCAGCTGCCTGGGTTGAAGCTCAGAACGCCGTCACCTTTGACTACCTCAAATCCATTCCGCAGCGCGAAACAATCCGTCAGCGCATGACGGAACTGTGGAACTACGAAAAGGTCGGGGCCCCCTTCCGACGCGGTGGTCGATACTACTTCTCACGCAATGATGGCCTGCAGAACCAGAATGTCCTCTGGATGCAGGAAACTCTGCAGTCAGAACCCACGGTGCTGCTTGACCCCAACACATGGTCAAAGGATGGCACCACTGCACTCTCCGGCAGTGCCTTCAGCGATGATGGACGCTACGTGGCGTACGCCGTACAGCAGGCCGGCTCTGACTGGAACACCTGGAAGGTGATGGAAATCGCCACAAACAAAGTCCTTGACGATGAAATTCGCTGGGTGAAATTCAGCTCGGCCGAATGGACTCCGGATAGTCAGGGCTTCTTCTATGCACGCTACCCGGAACCCGCTGCAGACGCCGCCTTCCAGTCACTCAATCGTGACATGAAGGTGTACTACCACCGCATCGGCACTCCTCAGTCCGCTGATGTGCTGGTCTACGAACGCCCGGATCAGCCAGACTGGGGCTTCCAGCTCAGCGTCTCGGAAGATGGCCGATATCTGATCATCACTGTCTGGGTCGGCACTGATGACCGTTATCGCATCGTCGTCAAGGATCTGCGAGAACCTTATGGTCTGCCGTGGGAGCTGATCAACAACTTTGAAAATGAGTATTCGTTTGTGGGGAATGACGGCGAGGTCCTGTTTTTTCAGACCAACCTGAACGCTCCCAATCGCCGCATCATCGCCATCAACCTCCGGAAGCCTCAGAAGGAACACTGGAAGGAACTGATCCCGCAATCCGAAAACGCCCTCGAAAGCACTCGCATCGTCGGCAACATGTTCGTCTGCAGCTACCTGAAAGATGCCCGCACTCAGGTTCGCCTGCATGCAATGGATGGCACCTTTGTTCGAGAAGTGCAGTTCCCTGGTATCGGTTCAGCGGCCGGCTTCGACGGTCGTCGCGGTGACACCGAAACCTTCTACTCCTTCAGCAGCTTTGCACTTCCTCCCACAACCTATCGTTACAATATGATCACCGGGGAAAGCCAGGAATTCCGACGGTCTGCAGTCAAATTCAATCCGGATGACTACGAAACGTCACAGGTGTTCTACACCAGCCGTGACGGCACCCGTATTCCCATGTTTCTGTGCCACCGTAAAGGCCTGCAGAAGGACGGCACCAATCCCGTCCTGCTGTACGGCTATGGGGGCTTTAACATTTCGATCACACCGTCCTTCAGTGTCAGCCGGATTACCTGGATGGAAATGGGCGGGATCCTCGCAGTTGCCAATCTGCGCGGTGGTGGCGAATACGGTGAAAAATGGCACAAAGCCG
>CAXBSH010000019.1:0-33138 GCA_963977705.1 uncultured Planctomycetaceae bacterium | reverse complement strand
ATAAAAAGAAGGTCACCACCAAGTGGGTGAATCCTCCGGACCGCAATTGGATGAACTAAAGGAAAAAATTATGCCGCATACAGCACGCAAAACCCACGTTGTTCTCACTTCGCACCCAGGCCAGATCCGCAAGCCGGGAGTCGCAATCGATTGGGGGATGAAAGACCCCATGAAGCGCGGTCCGGTGATCGCCTCCACTACCAACCTCGATCACCGAAACGCAATCGGCTCGCATAGCGGCAGTTACACGGTCTACCGTGCGCTCGCCACGGCGGCTGGCGCTCTTAACTCCGAGCATCGCCCCGACCTAACCAACACTTCGCCTGTCGAGCCGATCGGCCCTTATAATGGCTGGTTTGAGAGCATCCCCGGCAAGATGAGCGGCGCCTGGGTGCTCAAGAACACGCGCATGCCTGTCGCCACGATCTTCGAGAGTCTGGAGCGGGGCGCAAGCCTCGACAACATCATGGACTGGTACGATGGCCTCGCTCGCGATCAAGTGAAGGCCGTGATCGAGTTCACCGCGCCGCGACGGGCGCGAAGTACGCGTTCCCCAGCCTACGAGGCAACCCGAGGCATTCCCACGGCACACCCCTGCGGCCAGCGGCATCGGCCCCACGACGGACGTCGACGCTCTCGTCGATCTCGCCGAGCCAGACAGCCACGTCGGCCGCCAACGACAACCGGACGCCCGACAGTCTCGACGACGCGCCGCAGGGCGAGGGGCGTGAGCGAGAGCGACGCCAGCGTCGCGACGCGATCGCCCGGCGAGAAGCCGCGGACGCGCGCCGCCGCTCCGACGTTCGCGACGCGCCCGACGAGCATGCCGCCCGATCCGGTGACGGGGTTGGTGGCGGGGGGTTGCAACATGGTGGTCTTTACCACGGGACGGGGAAGCTGCTTTGGCTGCAAGCCGACGCCGACAATTAAGGTCGCGACCAACACGCCGCTTTACAACCGGATGCGTGACGATATGGACCTGAACGCGGGCAGCATTCTGGACGGCAATACTATCGAAAACGTCGGGACTGAGATCTTCGAAAAGATCGTCGCTGTTGCCAGCGGCGACAAGACACTCAGCGAACAACAGGGAATCGGCGACGAAGAATTCTGTCCATGGATGCCCGGACCTGTCTTCTGATACCGGATCCTGGTTTCAGCGAGTTGCTGCAGGAACCTGCACCGCATGGACCCACCACAACCGTGGCCCAACCTGCAGCTTGTCAACTTCCGTCAGATAACTGCGCAGGTCACCGATCCGAAAGACCTGCAGGTTGCCCGATGCTTCACCAGCCAGCAGCAGATATCGCCCGTCAGACGTCAGATCAAAACAGCGAGGCACCGGTTCACACGGCACAATCTCTTTCGGTGACAACTGGTCACCACCAGCGTTGATCTCAAAAACCGCCAGCGAATTCGCGCCCCTGTTCGAAACAATCAGATGCCGACCATCCGGATGCACTCGAACTTCGGCCGTCGCATTCTGACCGCGAAAGTCATCCGGCAGCGTGGATGACGTCTGGCCCGGTACCAGACTGCTTCCACGCAGCGCATACACCGTCACCGAATTGCCCTGCTCGTTATCCACATAAGCAAACGGTAGCCTGGGATGCCACGCAAGATGCCGAGGACCAGTCTGCTCAGGTCGCTGCAGATAGGGAGGAATTCCGGGCAGCAGTCGCCCCACAAGTTCCTCAAATCGAAACTGATAAATGCGATTCGGACCTGTGTGAGGAACAAACACCAGACGATTCGTTGGATCAGGTACGATCGCATGAGCCTTTTCTGCTGTGGCGATCTCCTGCAACGCAGCGTCCGAAAGACGACCGTCCGCACCAACACGATGCACCGATACCTTCGCCGCCTCATAATACGCCGCGAACAGATACTGCCCGGAACGATCAAGCGTAATCTGAGCAGGGTCAGCACCAGCCGCAACATCACTGAGCAATGTCAGGCCACCCGTTGCCGAGTCAATCCGGAAACTGCACAGTCGCCCGGTATCACGCATCGAGGCAAACAGATAACGACCATCGGCCGAAGAGGTTAACGCAGCCGGCTCACCCGGAGTCCCAAGGCTGGAGCTTTTCGCAACCTTGCCGGTCTGTGAGTCAAACGACAACACCTGGATCAATCGAGCATCAGCAACGCTGCAATACAGATAAACCGGCGACTTCGCACTGCTCTCGTCAGCACCCAACAGGGTGCCCGACACGGTCCACAAAACTGCCGAAAGCTGCAGCCACCGACAGATCGCAGCGACAAAAAACCGAGAGACAAGACTCATACGTCACCCCCCCCCGGCATCACGACACTCAGGTCTTTGCCAGATACAATCTTTGAATGTCTTCGACTGTCACATGGATCGTTCGAGCAAACCCGGTATGAGTCCGCTCGTAGGAGACTTTCGAAGCCAGCTGCGGCTGATTGTGAATCGACTGAGCCACCCAGCGTCGATCCTCGTCCGAAAGATTCCCTACAGACTTATCCCAAACCGTCCGGGTTTCCATCACCAGCGAATCAATACGCGGATCAAACTTATCCATCTGTACCACTCCGAACTGAAACAAAAAGAGTCCGACATGCGAACATGTCGGACTCCAGTATCCTAGCCTCCGCGAGGAAGAAATCCCAGCAGGAAGGCACTATTCCCGACCGGCGGCAGTCAATCTTCGACGGGCTGTCTCGATCCGACGTGCTTTGCTGCGGTACTCCTCGTCAGACACCGCACGCTCGCCCAGCACATCCGACAGCTGCTGCTGAGCCGTCCGACGGCTGATCTGACCACACTCCACAGCAGAATTCGTCAGTACCGAAACAACCGGGCCCTTCACCTGCACAAAGCCACCATCGATGAAATACGACTCGGACTCGCCAGATGCACCCTTCAACCGCAAGACACCCGCGCCCAATCGCCCCACCAGCGGTGCACGCCCCGGATAAAACCCAGCACCACCGTCAAACAATGGCACCTGCAGGGAAGCCACCGGACGATCGAAAAGAGTTTTCTCTGGAGTTACCAGCACCAACCGAAGATCTGCCATAACCAGCTCCAGAACTCAGAGCACAAGCGAACCAGATAACATCAGAATCAGCCCTGAGCCTGCATACGCTTGTACTGCTCTTCCGCCTCTTCAATCGCTCCGACATACATGAAGGCACCTTCCGGAAGATGGTCCCACTTGCCGTCGCAGATCTCTTCGAAGCTGCGAATCGTATCGGCCAGCGGAGTAATCTTGCCGGGCTTGCCAGTGAACACCTCAGCCACAAGGAACGGCTGAGACAGGAATCGCTCGATACGACGAGCACGATGCACGACCAACTTGTCGTCCTCGCTCAACTCATCAACACCCAGAATCGCGATAATGTCCTGCAGTTCACGGTAACGCTGCAGAGTCTGCTGAACGCGTCGAGCAGCATTGTAATGCCGCTGACCCACGTACTGCGGATCAAGAATTCGGCTGGATGACGCCAGCGGGTCAATCGCCGGGTAAATCCCCTTCTCCGAAATTCGACGCTCAAGGTAAATGAACGCGTCAAGGTGAGCAAACGCAGTCGCCGGAGCCGGGTCAGTCGGGTCGTCCGCAGGTACGTAAACCGCCTGCACAGACGTAATAGCTCCGTTCTTCGTCGAAGTAATTCGCTCCTGCAACTCGCCCAACTCTGTACCCAGAGTCGGCTGGTAACCCACGGCAGACGGCATACGACCCAGCAGAGCCGATACCTCAGAACCCGCCTGAGAAAAACGGAAGATGTTGTCAACGAACAACAATGTGTCCGAACCCGTCGCGTCACGGAACCATTCGGCCATCGTCAGAGCAGACAAGGCCACTCGAAGACGTGCCCCCGGCGGTTCATTCATCTGGCCGAACACCATGCACGTCTGCTCAATCACCGAACGGCCCGTCTGGCCAATCTTCGTTTCCTGCATTTCCAGCCACAGGTCATTACCCTCGCGAGTTCGCTCGCCCACACCAGCGAACACCGAGAAACCCCCGTGAGCACTGGCAATTCGAGCGATCAGTTCGGTCAGAATCACGGTCTTACCCAGACCAGCACCACCGAACAATCCCGCCTTACCACCGCGAACGAACGGCGTCAGCAGGTCCACCACTTTGATCCCCGTCTCGAAAACTTCCGTTTTCGAACTGAGACTTTCCAGTGCCGGCGGATGACGGTGAATCGGCCACCGCTCGCTGTGATCCACATCACCACGACCGTCGATCGCGTCACCCAGCACGTTGAATACGCGTCCCAGAGTCCCCTTGCCGACCGGAACCGACAACGGTCGACCTGTGTCCACCACAGTCATCCCACGTCGCATCCCGTCGGTACTGCCCAGTGCCACGCACCGCACTCGGCCACCACCCAGATGCTGCTGCACCTCACCGGTTACCTTCACACGCTTCCCCTTGACGTCCTCGTCAATGGTCAGAGCGTTGTAAATCCCCGGCAGACTGTCCTCAGGAAACTGAGCGTCAAAGGTTGATCCGATCACCTGCGACACACGGCCGCTTTTGCTTGCTTCAATCATGGGTCGCTTGCCCCGTTGGGTCGATTTCTGTTACCAGTTTGATTCAAACTCTTCAGCTAACACTTCGCAGCACACCACCTGATCTCAGTCCGGCTTTCACCAGCCTTAACCAAGTGCCGCCGCCCCACCAATAATCTCCGCCAGTTCGGAAGTAATCCCGGCCTGACGAGCTCTGTTGTATTGCTGCTTCAGACTGCCAGCCATCTCGTCGGCATTCTCTGTCGCACCCTTCATCGCCACCATTCGAGCAATCTGTTCGCTGACAATCGAGTCCAGAAAACACTTGAACAATCTGGCCCGGAAAGCTGCCGGCACAATCTCTGACAGGATCTCTTCCGCAGACGGAAGAAACTCGTAATCCACTCGACCACTGCCCGCACCACCACCAGACCCCGCAAGGCTGGCGATCGGCAGGATGGTTTCCACCACAGCAAACTGCTTCGAAGACGACTCAAAACGAGTATATGCGACGTCCAGACGGTCGATGCGACCCGCGATGTAATCGTCTACATACCGAGTCGCAAGGACGTCCACTTCCGCAAACGTCGTCTTGTCCTCGAAGTGCATGTAAGACTGCGCCATCGCAATCTTCTGGAAGTTCAGGAACTTGATGCCACGTTTCCCGGAAACCTCCAGAGATACGTCAACACCCCGCTCTCGCAACCCACGCAGATGAGCAATCGACTGCCGCAGAACACCCGCGTTGTAGCCACCACACAGCCCACGGTTCGCCGTCAGAACCAACAGCACCGACCGCTTCTCCTCCGCATGCTTTTCCAGCAGCGGATGAGAAAATCGCAGGTCGGCCTGCCCCAGATCTCCGACGATCTCCGAAATCTTGCGAGTGTACTCGGCCGCCTCAGTGGCACGGTCCATCGCCTTCTTGAAGCGACTGGTCGCAATCAGCTCCATCGTGCGCGTAATCTTGCGGATATTGCGCACGGCCTGGAGCCGCTTTACCAGCAAACGTCTGTTCGCCATGAATCAGCCACACCGCAGAAAGGTTAACGAAACCCGCCACTGCACCGGAACAAAGACATCAGGCTTTGGCTGCCTGACGTGCCACAAACGCTTCCAGAGCCTTCTTCAGCATCCCTTCGATCTCATCCGTCAAAGCCGCTTCTGCGACAAGCTTGTCACGCATGTCCGCGTGCTCAGTCCGAATGAATTCATGCAGCTCCTTCTCAGCAGCCTGCACACGATTCACCGGAACCTTGTCAAAGTAGCCCTTCGTACCCGCATAGATCGCTACCACCTGGTCAGCCACATGCAACGGCACGTACTGCGGCTGCTTAAGCAGTTCCACCATGCGGTATCCACGATCCAGCTGCGCCTGAGTCGCCTTG
This sequence comes from uncultured Planctomycetaceae bacterium, assembly GCA_963977705.1. Lineage (GTDB taxonomy): Bacteria > Planctomycetota > Planctomycetia > Planctomycetales > Planctomycetaceae > SXXK01. Next base: position 27,258 of record CAXBSH010000019.1, on the reverse strand, counting down.
TCCAGTTCCGTTCCCAACTGAGCAAAAGCTTCCAGTTCGCGGAAGGCCGCAAGGTCCAGTCGAAGACTGCCCGCAATCTTCTTCATGGCCTTCGTCTGAGCATTCCCGCCCACGCGGCTGACCGAAATCCCCACGTTAATCGCAGGACGAATACCCTTCCAGAACAGGTCCGGCTCAAGGTAAATCTGCCCGTCCGTAATCGAAATCACATTCGTCGGAATGTAGGCCGAGACTTCCCCTTCAAGCGTCTCAATGATCGGCAATGCCGTCATCGAACCACCACCCAGCTCCTTGCTGAGCTTCACAGCACGCTCAAGCAGACGACTGTGACAGTAGAACACGTCCCCCGGAAACGCCTCACGCCCCGGAGGACGTCGCATCAACAGGGACAACTGACGATAGGCCACAGCCTGCTTCGACAGGTCATCATACACCACCAGTGTATGCTTGCCCTGGTACATAAAGTACTCAGCCATCGCCGCACCTGCGTACGGAGCAATGTACTGCAGAGGAGCCGGGTCAGCACTGCTGGCCGCCACCACAATGGTGTAGTCCAGAGCACCATTCTGACGCAGAACTTCGACCACTCCGGCGATCGATGATGCACGCTGGCCACAGGCCACGTACACACAGATCACTCCAGTGCCCTTCTGGTTCAGAATCGTATCGATCGCAATCGCCGTCTTGCCGGTCTTGCGGTCGCCAATGATCAGTTCGCGCTGGCCACGACCAATCGGAGTCATGGCGTCGATCGCCTTGATCCCGGTCTGCAGCGGTTCCTTCACAGGCTGACGCTCAGCAACACCAGCAGCCTGCCATTCCACCGGCCGCGATTCGTTGGTGATCACCGGCCCCTTGCCGTCCAACGGCACGCCCAGCGGATCCACCATACGCCCCAACAACGCCTCGCCAACCGGCACAGACAACAGTTTGCCCGTGGAACGAACTTCGTCGCCTTCCGTGATCTTCAGGTAGTCCCCGAGAATCACGACGCCAACGCTGTTCTCTTCCAGATTGAATGCGAAGCCACGAGTACCGTTCGAGAATTCAACCATCTCGCCCGACATCGCAGTCGACAGGCCGGTGCAGCGAGCGATCCCGTCGCCCACTTCAATCACGCGACCAACTTCCGCCGTCTGAATCAGACCACGAAAGTCTTCAATCTCCTTCTGGATGACTGAAGCGATCTCGTCCGCTTTGAATTTCATTGAAAGCTTTCTCCACCAATCGTGCCCGCAGCGATTTCAAACGGGAACGCAGCGATGAATCAAAAACAGTATCACCAACCTGCAGCACCATTCCACCCAGCAGACCAGCATCCACAGACTCTTCAAGAATCGCATCAAACCCAAAACGTCCCCGCAGAGACGCCCGGATCTCATCTCGAGATGTCTGAGTCAAGGCACGAGCCGAACGAACTCGGACTCGCTGCTTACCCGATTCAATCTCTGTGAGCCTGACCACGACCTCACGAATCACCGGCAGCATCGACAAACGCCCATGCCGTACCAGCACCTGCAGAAAATTTACGAAAAACTGACTGGACCGCGGTGCTACAACACGTTCCAGAATTCCCAGCTTTTCATCCCGACCCACAGTGTCCGACATCAAAACGTCAGCAAACTCAGGCCACTTGCCCAGAACGTCATCCACAAAGGCGTGCAGTTCAACCTGACAGTCAGCAACACCGTGCTGGCGAGCAGCACTGAGGAAGGACTGAGCATACAGAGTCGCCACAGCTCGCGCACCCGGATCTTCCAGTACGCTTTCAGGCCGACTTTTGAATCTCGTGTCAGACATGGACAGCTTTCAACCTTTGACCGACAGACGGAACAATCAACGAGCAATCGAAGCCAAAGCCTCAGAAACCAGACGCTCCTGATCCGAATCCTGCAAAGCCCGACCAAGTACGTGCTCGGTTGCCAGGACAACCTGAGCATTCAGCTGACTGAAGACATCAGCCAAAGCCGCGTCCTTCGCCTGCCGAATCTCGTCCTTCGTTCGCTGCCGCAGCAGGTCAACGTCACGCTGAGCCGCAGCAATCAGATCCTGACTGGTTCGCTCTGCGTCACGCCGAGCTTCCGCGATCATGGACTGAACGTGCTGCTCAGCCTCTTTCAGCTTCTTCTGGTAATCCGCCAGCATGGCTTCTGCCTTCTTCCGATTCTCTTCGGCTTCAGCAATCGCACTGCGGATACCCGCCTCACGCTTGTCCAAACCCTCGATCATCGGCTTCCAGGCGAACTTGCCCAACACACCCAGAAACAGCAGAAAGACCACAAATGACCAAAGTGCGAGGTCACCTTTGGGGTCCATCGGGACGCCCGTCTCATGACCGCCACCAGCATGTGCATCGTCAGCATGAGCCTCCGCGGCCGCACCAGTCTCAACCGTTGCAGCAACAGCATCAGCCGGCGCACAACAGGCCAGGAAAGCGAACGACAGCAGGAACATCAAACCTGCAGGACGAAACTTACCAGCAATCAGACCCGCGGACATCATTGCAACTACCCCGGACACAGGTGACATCTCCTGGTGCCTGACGACACCACACGAAGCCCACCGACGAAACACAATGCGAAGCCACTGAACGAAGTTCTGACTGTATCAATCGACTTCTTCGTGAACTGAAACTGGTAACACCAGCCACAGTAAACGTCAGACCGCACTGCACTGCATCGTTTGTTGTTGAGAACCCCAGCGACACCTTGCGGCATCATGACTTCCCCAACACACTGATCGACACTGACGGCTTACCGCACCCTGAACGCCGAAGCCACGCATCGAGCACAGAGATTTGGATTCACCGCCGAACGTCGGATCATCACTTAATCATACAAACGATCAGACCAATCACAGCGGCACCTTCAATCATCGCCGCCACGATCACCATCGCACCGCGGATGTCACCGGCGACTTCCGGCTGACGAGCCATGCTCTCAAATGCTGCTGCTGACAGGCGAGAAATGCCCAGACCAGCACCGATCACAACCAAACCTGCACCAAAAGTCGCAGTCAGGTTGATCAGCGGCTGACCGGCAGCGGCGGCTGCAGCGGCGGCACCTTCCTGAGCCATTGCCGGCACAGTCAGAGCCAGAAATGCACAAGCAAACATCATCGCATACTTCAGAATCTGAGCCACAACACACTCCTCTTTGTCAGAAACGACCCACGTCTGCAAACCACCTGCCCACATCGGCCGACAGGCTACAACTTCAAGAATAACACACCACACACACCACACCAACAAGTTCAGTCAGCAACCGAAATCTTAGTGTTTGTGCACGGCACCTGAGATAAAAATCGTTGCCAGAAACGAAAACACATAAGCCTGCAGCACCGCAACAAGCAGTTCCAGCAAACCCACGCCAATCTGCCCCAGCACGCTGCCAATCGTCACCACGCCCCACAAAGCAATATGCCCCTTGGACGCGGTACCGATAAAACCCAGAATCACACCCAACGCGGTATGACCACCCATGATGTTTCCAAATAATCGCAGTGCAAGAATCGTGTGCTTAATCACGAAACCCATCAACTCGATCGGAAACATCAGAGCCGACATCGCCAGATTTCCGAACCCGGTCATCCCTGTATTAGGAATCAGGTTCGCAAAGAATCCGCCAACGCCCATAGCCTGCACACCAAACAGGAAACTGGCCAGAAAAGCCGTTAACGCCAAAGCACCCGTCACGTTAATGTTACCCGTTGCCGAACCCAGCGAAGGCACTGCCCCCAGCAGATTGCAGAACAGGACATAGAAGAAACAGCTCCAGATAAACGGCAGATACTTGTCAGCGGCATGCCCACCTGTTGCCACGGCATGGTGACCGTGCGAATGACCGTGAGCACCGTGGTTGTGACCACTGTGTTCATCGTGTCCGTGAGCACCGTGGCCGTGATCGTCATGGTCGTGCGAATGATCGCCGATGGTGGGACGCACGACCTGGTCGCGAATCACCAGAGCAAAAGCTTCCCAGAAGTTCCAGAATCGCCCTTTGGCCGGTTGACCAGAGCGAATTCGAGTTGCCAGACCACGGAAAATCACCAGGCACAGTACGAGAACAACAACCTGCAGAACCATGAACTTGGTCACGAACAGACCAGGGTGCGCTGCTGTGCCAGCAAATGGCTGAGGCAGCAACACTTTGCCCACAAGAGCCCCGTTCACCTGTTCCAGAGTTGCATCCTGGCTGAGATGCAGAACGTGCTTGACGTGCCACGGAACGTTGCCAATGGCGTCGTAGGTGTGCCGTGAGGTCAGGAACTGCGGCACTTCAAAGTAGCCGAAATCGCGAACATGATGAAAATGATCTTCAGCACTCATCTTGCGATCGATTCCACCAAAATCTCTGAACCGGAACACACCGGACACTAAGTATCACGCCGAAACCGCCACACAGAACCAGATCAGCACACAGTCAGGACCACTTCAGCACACGCTCACGCTGAGACACCGTCGAGTAAACCGCACATTAGCATAGTTTTCTCAGGCGGCCTCAGAAAATTCCAGTCAATCGACAGTAACAAGCAAAGGCAGAAAGGAAATCCCGAATTCGAGAGGCAGCGGGCGGGGTAAATTCTCACTCAACAGCCAAATCCTGCCGGACCCGCTCAGTCATCGAAATGCGAGCCAGACAGACAGTCGGTTCAGTCCGCGTAGTCTGCCACGCTCCTCAATTCCTCGTGCGGCGAATCCGGCGACTGAAATCCCACGATTCCCACGCCAGACTCACAAGGTAAAACCCCATCAACCAGCCGTAAAACAGCTGAATTCCCACGTCTGGCTGGCGGAATTTCACCGCCAGCACAGCCACAAGCAGCACCGACACACGCAGCCCCATCTGTACCAGCATGGACTTCAACGGGTCCCTGAGCATCGGCAATCCGCAGAGCGTCAGATTGACAAATCCGGGAATTGCCACAATCAGCAGAGCCGTGGTCATCCAGCGAACTCCCAGCTGCGGATTCAGCCAGCCCGCTGGCCACCACCCCAGAACCCACAAACCGAGGCTGAGCAACAGCAGATTGAAGGCGGAAGCAAGCATCGCAGGAGGTCTCTTGTTTGCAGTGTCCGACGTATTCACCAACCTAACCCCTTCCGCCTCGAAACACCGCATGCCACAGCACGGCCCTCATTCCTGTGGCTTACAGTTCCTCCGTATCAAACGTGGTTCGTTGCGGAGAATCAACCGGAGACGCGGGATTTCCGGTGTTCAGTGGGGAGTTTCTGCTTCGAGCGGCCCGCTCGCGCGCGGACTGCAACTCCAGTCGTCGCAGCACCTGACGCACAGCAGCCACGGCCGAAATTGCCCCCAACACACCACCACAGGCCGTCAGTAACGGCAGATACCCCCAGCGTTTATCAAGCCAGTAGCCCCCATAGATCAGCAGGCCAGCTGTCAGTGATGCACTCAGCAACTCATGAGCCGTGCGGTAGGCCTCTCCCACCGATCCGGATCGCTCCCGGCTGCGACGCTCCCGCTCAGACTGCTGACACGACACTGACAGCTTCCTTACCCCGTCCCTGAAGACGATCAGTTCTGGACTTCAGTCTGCAGCTCACCAATCAATGGCTGAGCCGTTGACGCACTGGCGATTCGAATTCGACTGCTCTGAACGCCACCGCGACTGCAGCGCACCTGCAACAGGAATTCAGCGGAATCTCCCGCCGCAATTTCAGGCAGGGAGCGGAAGACCAGTACGCCATTCTCCGCGATGTAGTCAGCCGGCCCTTCGACGTCGATGAGCGTTAATCCGGCCGGCAGCTCACATGACATGCCCACCGATCGAGCCGCTTCGGAGCCTGCATTTCGAATCAGGACTCGAAGTGTTGTCTGCTGACCATTTCGAAGCGTTGTGCCGGGTGTTGCGTTCAGGGTCGCCAGTTCAAGCTTCAGGTCTGCACTGCCCTCAACCTGCGTCACCTCTTCAGTTGCCGCGATTTCACCGAAATCCGTTTGAGCACTGATACGGTGCTCTGAACGACCGCTGCGGCCGGCTTTCAGAATCGCCGTGAAGCCTGTTGTCTCACCGGCATTGACGGTTCCAACAAACCACTCGACTGCACGATCAGCGGGCACGAAACGCCCGCCACGGTCTGCCGACAGGAATTCAAACCCTGCTGGCAGCACATACCTCGCCCGCACATTTGCCGCCGGCACGAGGCCGGTATTCTCGAGCTGCACAACGTAAGTGCCACTCTGACCGGAAATCTCCTGATCGGGAACCTGCACCGCCAGCTGCAGCTCGGGCTCCGCAACTTCCACGGTAGCAGTCGTTTCAGCCAGTAGATCACCCGTTCCTGCTGCCTTGAGCTCAATCTGCTGACCGCCCCCCGCAATCGCGGTCAGGGACAGTCTTGCGCGGCGAGCCTCTCCGGGATTCAATGTGCCAATATCGATGGTCACCACAGCCCCCGACTTGTGCTCCAGACCTTCTGGCAGACTGGCCACAAGCACAACATCCTCGGCCCGACCTGTGCCGGGGTTGCTGACGTCCACTGTCACTGAAGTCTGCTGCCCAAGCTCAGAATCTTCGGGAGCCGTCACTTTAATGGCCAGCTTCGGCTCGGTGATATTCAGGCGGCAGGTTGCGGCTGCACTCAGCGACACCGACGCTTCCAGTTGTTGCTCGCCAGCTGACCTCGCACGAATCTGCATCACAATCTCGCGGGATTCACCGGCACGCAGGTTTCCCAGCTCCCACCGCATCTCGGTCGCAGAGGCATCAACAGCAGGCGGATTGGTTCCAAGAATCTCGACACCGGCAGGAATCAGGACATCTGCCACAGCTCCGAACAAAGTGGCCGTTCCCGGATTGCTGATCACCAGTTTCACAGGACATTCGGTGCCAGGAGTCGTCTCGGTCGGGTAGACCCATTCCAGATTTGCTGCCGGTCGCTGGGGCCCCATGGCCTCTGAGGCCCCCCTGGTGGCAGTGGCGGTTGCTGGCAACGGCGGAACACTGCGGTTTGGCTGGGGTGCGGCCACTGGTTTGTCAGCGGCTGAAGCCTGCTGGCGAGTCTTCTTCTGGACCACCACGGGCGCTTTCCTGAGCGTGGGTACGGGGGCCGGAGTGGCGTCAAGCGACTTCAGAAAGTCTCCATCGTCTTCACTATCGGGCGCGAACCCGGTCAGTTCTATCGGACGACGACTGGTGGCTGAGTTGTCAGGCGACTGCTGCAGTACTCGAGTCATGACTGCCGGGCGAATCTTTTCACGCATTGGAATCTGCTGGACCTGCGATGCGTCACCGGCATCCGATTGCGCAGCTTCGGCAGATTTGTCAGCAGTCGAATCAGCAGTTGAATCAGCAGTATTGGCGTTGGTGGCGGTGCCATCCGACTTTGCGGACGTTCCGGAGAATGTAGCGAGTCGGGACGCGGGTTGGCGTTTCTGCACCGGACGAACAGTCTGGTGGCGCATGCGATCAGAGATACTTGACTGTTGGGCTGCGACCGAGTCGCTGACGAGTAAGCCGGCAAGGGCCGCCAGCACGTACAGTTTTTTCAGAGTCATGCTCAGTCTCCTGTCAGATCCAGTCCCACTCAGCCCGCCCATAAACTGGCGCCCTCTGCCCCGCATCAGCCGGTTGCAGAACGTCGCGAGTACCACGAGCGCAATTTCCCCTCACCAGACTTCAAATCGAATTTTCCAGTCGCACAGCTTAAGCGGAACCAGGCATCTGGGAGGTTTAAGCGGAATTTCACGGTCACACCGACCTTAACGATTCCAGCAGTTGCCCCGCAAATAAGCATTTGCTGCCGATCCACCACCTCGGCACCGTGAGCCCACGGTGCTGGGGACACACCACATTGGGGTCAGTCTGCAGCCGGAGGGACACAGCGTATTCAGTCGGCATCAGTTGGCGTCAGTTGGGGCCATCCGTTGGGGGCACCCACTGAGTCGGGGACACAGCATCGAATGGTGGCCATGCCAGTTCGCGCCGCAGTGCTGGGGACACACCGATTCAGCAGGAGCGTTCAAGGTGCCGCTAAAAAAATGGCGTGAAGCCGGCCCAAGCGGGGACGGCCAAGCGGGGACACACCACTTTGTGAGCCCGTCCCAGCGGGCCATCTGCGACGGGGGGACACAGCCCATCCGGGCGACGCAAGTTGGGGCCATCCCCCGGGGCCATCCTTTGCTCACCTGTTTGTTCACCTGTTCTGCAATCAGTTGGAGCAGTTGGGGATGGGAGCAGTTGGGGACACATTAAATCAGCAGTTGGGGACACAACAAATCAGTTGGGCGGTTTGGGGGCCGTCTTGCTGCCGCATCGGGCGGGGACACACCACAATCGGGCGACGCCAGATGGGGCCATCCTCCGGGGCCACCCTTTGTTCACTGGTTTGTTCACTTAATCTACAAGATGGCGTCTCGCGAGGCGGGGACACATCACTCGGATTGCATGCCGGGATCATGAGTTGCGGGAACCGGGGACATGCGGGAACCGGGGACACACCCCTCCTAGTCCACACCCCTCCTGGTCCAGTTTGGGGGCGGCTGCGGGGTCAGGCGGGGACACATCATTATTGAGCCGGTCCCGGCGGGCTGTCCGCAGACTTGGGGACACAGCACATCCGCGCGACGCCAGATGGGACTATCCTCCGGGGCCATCCTTTGTTCACCTGTTTGTTCACGAGATCGATGGAAGGTTGGGGACACACCACGCTGGAGGGTTTCAACGGGGCCTGCTGTAGACCGGGGGACACAGCACAATTACACGTTGCCGGTTGTGACCATCCCCTGGGGCCATCCACTGTTCATAATTCTGCTTTTGTCCACAAAAACAAACATCACGGCAAGCTACGTATAACCAGAACCACCCAAAAGCACGTGGATACCTCGGACCGCGCCAGTCCCGGGATCAGCGTCGCAGCAGAATCATCATCACGCCGGCCTGTATGGCCGCCGTCCGCCGCGTTGTGTGTCCCCGGCAAACGCGTTGTGTGTCCCCGGCACATGCGAAAGTGAACACACGCACCCAATGAATACATGTACCGCACCAATCCTTGACGGGTGGACAGCGTCTCCGCCTGCCTGCTTCACCTGCGCAAGACGCTGCCAATCCGCTAGCTCGCACGGCAACTCACCGCAAACCTGCCGATTCTGGCAGCAACGAAGGTGCTGTTCACAGTCTACGTCTGTGTCCTTCTGTGGCAAAAAACGATAAACCCGACAGAAACACCACAACAACCATCGTCGGCTTTCGCTGAACCGAAGGTCTTTACCGCAGTTGGATTGTTCGGTTCGGCAGGAGCCTCACCCTCCCAAGGGGAACTTTGCAGCCTGTTACCACTGACCACTGATTACTGATCACTGACCACTGATCAATGATTACTGATTACTGATTACTGATTACTGATTACCGAAAACCGCTTTTCGTGTCTTTCCGTCGCGAAAAATCACCAACACTCGAACGCCGCAATCACACCGCTTACGTCATTTTCCGTAGAGCCACGTTTTGCGGCGAAGTGCCCCACCCACCTGGCATCACACACATTCCACCGGCAAACTCACTCCTCAAACAGAACCGGGGCCTTTGCAGAGCACTTGCATTCGGTGTCCGGCCACTGTGTAATTCTGATCTGCAGAATTCCCATTAAAGCTCGGCTGTTCGGTGCTCAGTCATGTGCTGCCGTGCTGCTCCCCAACAGTCAACTCACTCCTCCCGGTCCTTCGCACAACCCTCCTGCCTGATTTGATTGTTTCCCGTGGCCGCAGGGTTCTGACTGCCCGCCAGCTACTGCCGGTTTTCCTTCCTTACAGCCTTGTTGCCATGCAATCACTCGCACGCTCCGATCGTTCTATCCCACTGCACCGCCGGTCTTTGCTGGCAGAGTGTGGTGGAGGACTCGGACTAACGGCTCTGGTTGACCTGCTGGCTGCCGACGAACCCTCGCCGTCCCCCCAAAACACGGGCTTGCATCATCCGGCCAAAGTTCGTCGCGTGATCCAGCTGTTCATGACGGGCGGAGCCAGCCCGATGGATCTGTTTGACTACAAGCCGGAGCTTGAACGTCTGCACGGACAGATGATAGGGCCGAAGGAGAAACCTGAGGGGTTCACGGCCCCTGCCGGCGCGGTGATGAAAAGCCCATTCCGTTTTGCTCAGCATGGCGAGACGGGTCGATGGGTCAGTGAACTATTTCCGCATCAGGCGAAGGTGATCGACGAACCGGCGTTTCTGATGGCGATGACTGGTCGAACCAACGTACACGGCCCGGCCAGTTATCTTGCTTGTACCGGTTTCACCCTGCCTGGTTTTCCCTGCTTTGGCGCGTGGGTCTCCTATGGGCTCGGCAGTCTGTCTCGAAACCTGCCATCATTCATCGTACTGCCGGATCCTCGAGGCCTGCCGTATAATCAGAAGGGAAACTTCAGCGCGGGATTTCTGCCGTCCAATCATCAGGGCACGATCGTAGACGCATCGGTCAGTCCACCGATCCCCGATCTGCAGGCAGAGCCGCGATTCGGCTTTGCTCAGGGAACTGCCGACAAAGCGACCTTTGACGCCCTGCAGCAGCTCAACCGGCGACATGCAGCGCAGCGTGAAAGTGACAGCCGATTTGCGGCTCGCATTGCCGCAGCGGAACTTGCAGCAGCCATGCAGTTGAGTGCTCCGGAGGCCTTTGATCTGACAGCCGAATCCGCATCGATGCAGCAGGCCTACGGAATGGATCGTCAGGAAACCCGGGATTTCGGCCAGCGTTGTCTGCTGGCTCGTCGGCTGATTGAACGGGGCACCCGCTTCGTACAGGTCTGGAGCGGTCCGCAGGGAGCCGTGAACAACTGGGATAATCACGGCAACATCCAGACTGAGCTGCCCCCCATGGCTCTCAGTGTCGATCAACCGATCGCAGCGCTGCTCACCGATCTGAAACAGCGTGGCCTGTTCGAAGACACGCTGCTGATCTGGACAACAGAATTCGGACGCACTCCCTTCGCCCAGGGTTCACTCGGACGAGACCACAACAGTGGCACTTTCGTCACGTGGCTGGCGGGTGCCGGCATTCGCAAGGGCACAAATTTCGGACGCAGTGACGATCTGGCGTGGCAGACGGCAGAAGATCGCACATGGGGTTACGACCTGCATGCAACGATCCTGCACCTGATGGGAATTGATCACCATCAGTTGACGTTCCGTAATTCCGGGATTGATCGTCGCCTGACGGACGTCCATGGTCGCGTGATCCAGGAAATCCTTACGGGCTGATTCATCCGCCAACGTCAGCTGTCCAGTAATTCATCCGAATTGGCCATGAATCCCGCCTCATCCTGGCCCTCGGCTTCCGGCTTCATGGCATCAAAAGCCACTCGATGCCCGGGCAACCACAGAGGCTCAACCTGCTTCCGCTGAAACATTCCGGCAATGTGTTCATGACAGGTGAAGAACAGCACCTGCTGGCCTTCTCGAGCGACCTCGATCAGACAATCGGCTGCTGCCTCAGTTCGCTCCTGATCGAAATTGACGAACAGGTCATCCATAATCAGCGGCAGTTCGATACCCCGTCGCGCAAACTCGCGGACCAGTGCAAAGCGGATCGCAAGGAACAACTGCTCGCGAGTCCCTCCGCTGAGCTGTTCCACACGAAACGTCTGACCGAATTCGTCATCGATACACAGGTAATCTTCGCCCAGCGGCGCCCAGATTCGATGGTAGCGACCGGCCGTCATGCGGTGCATGTAGCCAGAGGCCGCCACGAGTGTGCCCGAGATGTTTTCCTGCTCGAATTTCTTCCGCATCTGCAGCACGGCATCATGCTCAAACTGCAGCGCCAACCATTCTTCCGCCGCCCGATAGATGTCAGTCGCCAGTCGGGAACGACGGAAGAATTCGGCATGCGAGTCGCGACGTGATTCAAGCAGCCGTATTTCCTGTCGCAGGCTGCCCAGTTCTTCGTGTCGTTTTCGCAATCCCTGCTCAACGTCCTGCACCTCAGCCTGCAGTAACTGCAGGCGTTCACGTGTCCGCTGAGCATCAAATCGCAGCAATTCTTCCTCGACAATGGCCAGTTCAGTCTCCTGTCGTCCGGCTTCCAGCAGATCTTCAGTAGCCACCTTCAGATCTTTTTCGGAACGCAGCCTGCGTTGCTGCGTTTCCTGCTGCTTCTGGATTTCCTCGCGAGTGGCGACCCCGGCGCGAGCCAGCACTGCACCACGCCGCAGCTCAGCCGCCTCTGCCTGATGCTGAGCATGCTGCGAATCCCGCTGCTTCGACTCAGATTCCGTCAGCAATCGCTCACGTTCTGTACGATCGCGATCATGAGTCTTCAGTTGCTGTTGCCAGTTGGCCAGTACTTCAAGCGGACGAGAATAATCGTACCTGGTCGGACTTTTCAGTCGCCCCCCCACCTGTTCGACTCGCTGTCGCATCGAGTCAAACATCCGTCGCAAGCCCTCGACCTCAGGCGCCGAATTGCGCCACTGTGCCGCCAGCTCGCGGACATCCTGCAGCCGATGCCACCACTCAAAGGCCTCTTCTGTCTGCAGTGTTTCCTGCATGCCCGTGGCTGATAACAGCCGACACCATTCCTGTCGCACCAGCGTCAGGTCCTGTTGCGCAGAGCGAAAACGATCTCGCAGAGCCTTCAATCGCAATCGACGGGCGGCGGCACGGAACTGCCGGCGCTGCAGCACTTCCAGTTCTGCAATCCGCGCGGAACAGTCACCAATCCGATCCACCATCTCGGCCGTCGAGGAACGCCATTCCCCCTCAGCCACGTCCTCACGACCGTCATCGGCCACCGCCATCCGCTGAATCCGCTCCTGAATCAGACGCAACTGCCGATCAGCCTGCCGCGCTTCATCCGCCAGATCCTCCAGCCGAACTCCCGTGGTGGCATCGAAGTGATTTCGCAATCCATTGCGGACTGCCCACCACAACATTCCGGCCAGCGCAATTGCTGCAGCAGCCAGTGCCCCACCCAGCGAACGTCGAGCATCGCCGCCCACAGCGTAAGTCGCTACACCAAACAGACTCAAAGCCACGCCGAACCAGCCCATCAGCGAAATCGCCTGATCCACCCAAGCCGGTATCGACTCCTCCACATCGACGCGATCCAGCACCCGTCGCACCGTCTGAATCTTCAACGCCAGCTGTTCTTCCTGCAACCGCAGTCGACCGAGGTTCTCCAGTTCCTTCAGCCGAGCCTGCTCACGATCAATCGCCTCATCGACCGGCACACCCAGTTCATCCAGCAGCTTGTTCAGTTCCAGAACTTCCCGTCCACTGCGTCGGCCCATACTGCGAGTCCAGCGGCGGAGCTTACCGCGGCGTTGCAGCGCATCCTGATATCGGCGTGCCATGACCAGCAAGCGATGGTGTGCAGCCGGACTGGTATCCACAGCACTCAAACGCTCAAGCGTCCAGCCATCCCCCAGCTGCGTCAGCTGATGTCCAAGCTCTCGTTTGAGCTCCCCGGCTCGCTCTTCCGCAGCTCGAATCGACTCGTCAATCTGGCGCAGCCAGTCCGCCTGATCCACCAGACTCTGCAGCACATGCCGCTCACGCTCAAAGGCCGCATCGAGCTGCAGACGATCGGCCTGAGTCTTCAGTGATGCGGCTTCCGCAGCCAGCCGATCACGGCGCGCAGTGGCCTCAGTCGCATCCTTATCCGCAGTCGTCAGCAGACGCAGCGATTCCGCCGGATCCACCGTCGTCAGGGGCAACTTCGCCAGCTCGTCCTTTAATTCCCGCATCCGATTCCATGGCTTGTGACAGCGCTGCAGATGCTGCAAACCTCGCTGCTCATTCTTCAATGCCACCTCGCGGTTCTGCAGCTCTTCAAGTTCCAGCTGCAATTCCGAACGACGACGTGTCAGTCGAGTGTGCTGATCGCGAAGTGCACCCGTCTGCGGACGCACCGAGGCGATCTTTGCATACTGTTCGAACAGTTCCGGCAGCTGACCACCCGCCTGATCCACCGCAAACAAAGCTTCACCGCGACTGCGCAGATCAGACAAGGCACTCAGAATCTGCCGCCCCTGCGGCCCCAGAGACAAACCGTAGATGTACTGAGCAACCTGGCCGGTCCCCAGAGTCGAGAGCTGATTCAGTTCGCGCACACCGACAGCAAAGACGTCCGCATAAACGTCCTCAGAGGTCTCTGAGAGAATACCGCTGAGCGCTACATCGCGATCCTGCCCATCCGGACCACCAGACAGACGCAGTCGGCCACGACCACTCAGTTCGGCGCGCCGAAAAATTCGCCACGTGCGTCCACCATGCTCACAGCGCAACGCACCACGCCACGGCTGACTGGGATCCGGACGATGCCACGCCGGCTCTGTCTCGAGCGGTTCATAGCCGTACAGCGTCGAACGAATGAACCGCATCAGAGTTGTTTTGCCGGCTTCATTCGGGCCGTAAATCACATTCAGCCCGCGCGGATCCAGACGCAGCAGAAGACTGCGCCAGATGCGAAATCGATCAATATCAATCTCGGTCAGCCTCATGCTGCACTCCCCTCCCGCAAATACTCAGTCCCGCTCACGCTCATCATCCGGTTCCGACTCTTCAGATTCTGCTTCACCCGCAGCTTCCAGTTCCGCATCCAGATCCTCAGCAGTCACATCCGTCGGCCCCGGAGAATAATCCGCAGAATCAATCTCCGGATCCTCCGCCTCTTCGGCTGCCTGCAGGTCAAATCGAGGCTCGAACCACGCAGCACCGTCTTCGCGTATGCGAGCCAGAATCTGCTCAGGATCCAGTGCAGAAAGTACAGCCAGCAGCCGCTGTTTCCACGCTGTCGAAAGCTCACGATCCGACTCGATCACCCGAGTCAACTCGGCATCACCCAGCATCGCCGGTCGCGACACGTGCTGCTGATACTGATCCGGTAAGCCACCCGCCGGATTTCCGGCCGGCCACGAATCCGGCAGATACCGGACGTCATGCAGCAACTGCAGAGCCCGCCCGGTTGCCTGCAGCTGGTCCAGCTCAAGCGACAGCAAGGTGTCAAACTCACATTCCCGCAGCATCCGGAGAACAGGCAGAGATCCTCGCAGAATCCACTGCACCGACCAGATTCGATCGGCTGCACCACACCGCTCCTCAAGCAGACGACTGCGCATCTGCTGCAGCAGAGTTGATGTGTCCGTCTGAGCCCCGACGTGCAGTTCAATCTGCTTCCAGTCAATGCAGCTGGTATCCAGCGGCGTAATCGTCACCTCACCCTGTTCCGACACCTGCACCAGCGAACAGACGCCGGATGCCGATTCCAGTTGTGTACGAGGCTGCGTTGTGCCGGGACAATGCACCACTCCCTGATCACGCCACAATGTCACACGGTCTGACTCGCCCAGCAAGGCCAGAAAATTCAGCTGGCCGTCCCGCAACACTTCGTCCGCAAACGACAGAAAGCCACGCTCGAGACCACCAGTTGCAGCCTCGCCAGTCTCAGACCTGTTATGCAGACGTCGCATCGTCTGTTCAGGCAGGCGAGCCGGACGCTGCCCCTGCTCGACTTCCACAGAACGCCAGACCGACACGTGCGTTGCATGAGGATCCACCGGGGGCTGTACCTCAGGGACCTTTTCTCCGCTGCTGGGATTGACCGCCAGATCCAGCAGAACATCATCGGTCGCTGAAGCCGCCAGGGCCGCCATCCGCTGCGCCTCTTCGTAGCGAGAACGCGAGACAACGCCGATACGAAACGGCTGCAACTGCTGGCCACCACGAGCAATCACCTGAATTCCAAAGTCGTCCGCCGCACCAATCCATAAGGCCGATGACACAAGAGTCATCGGGAGTTCGGTATCCGCGTCGACCAGACTTTCAGGTTCAGGATTGGAACTGTAACAGATCGTTACGTTGTCAGGCAGATCCGGTACCAGCCGCCACGCTTCCGCCGGATCACTGTCACCCGGAAGCACAAACACATGAATGCCAGCGTCATGCAGTTGCTGAAAACACCGCTGAATCGCCAGCCGCGCACGCAGACTGCGGTCAGCCTCAATGAAGACATTCCCCGACAACAACAGAAAATCCACGTCGTGACGGATGCAGTGCTGGATCACTTCGTCAAATGCAACGAGTGTCGCATCTTCCAGAGCCATCCGCATGGCATCGTCAGGAAATTCGGCCAGACTGACGCTGACCGGTACATCCAGACGCAGATTGGCAGCCTGAATGAATCGCTGCGATCGAAAAGCCATCGCACAGAATCCCTTCTGAACACGCCTTCCGGAGTAATGCAGACCGGCAGCACCAAGCACACGAATACCGGCCCGCAGACACCAGACAACGCAGCTATGGTAAACTGCCCGTCCACGGGAACTCTAATAAAACAGAGGATCTGGGAAAAGTCTTCCGGCCGCCGTCTGCGGCAATTTGCAGCAGGCGACTTACCAGAACGGGTTTGAGGCCCTGAATCCACACTCCACTGCACACCAATCAAGCACCCCACCTACTGGAGTCCGAGCTCACACCTCGGATTCCCACAGAATGGAATCGCCATATTCAGCAAAAGTTTTCTCGGGTTTTTCATACACGAACACATCCTGCCACACCGTCCACGGCCAACATGGCACAGCCATTGCTCCCACGTAACTAAAATACACCCAGCCAAGCTGAATCCGCAGTCTGGTAAATCGTGCAAACGAAATGCCAGACAGACCTGCAGCCGAAACAACGGGAATCATCACTTGCAAGCCTGGAGTCTGAGAACATGGGAAATTCGGGAAAACGTCGTGCGTTCACTCTGATCGAACTGCTGGTGGTCATCGCGATCATCGCAATCCTTGTCGCGTTGCTGCTGCCTGCAGTCCAGCAGGCCCGTGAAGCTGCTCGCCGCACGCAGTGCAAGAATAACCTGAAGCAAATTGGGCTGGGCCTTCACAACTACCTCTCAACTCATTCAAAATTTCCCCCCGGACGACTGCTGCCAGACCTGACGATCGGCGGTGTCCCACAGGCCAACTACACCAGCTACTCAAGCAATGCCACCAACATCTGGACCGGTAACCGCTCAGTCCACATCTTCATCCTGCCATTTATGGAACAGGCGAACATCTACAACCTGATCAATTTCAACGGACCGAATTCGACCCGCATGACCACCTCGGGAACACCCAGCAACCCGAACTACACGGCCTATGCTCAGGCCGCCGGGCTGTTCCTCTGCCCCTCCGATGCGAATACCGGCGTGGTCATCTCAGAAAACAACTACGTGTACAACTTCGGCGGCAGCACCCCATATCAGGGTGCCGCGAATGCTGCTGCTCAGACCAGTAACTCGGCCACAGCCACCTTCGGCGGTCGCGTTCTTTCGTGCCTCGGCAACGGTGCATTCACCGCCGGTTCCCTCGCCGATCGCGACTTCACAGACGGAATGTCCAACACAGCGATGTTTGCCGAACGCACCAAGGGTTCAGCTCGAGCCGCGGCCAGCTCACCGCCGACCCCCGCCGACATCATCACGTCACCCAATCGGCAGAACGTGATGCTCGACCCGAACATCATGTACAACGACTGTCTGAATGCCCCCAAAGTGGCCAGCAGCTTCAACTTCACTACCTTTGGACGCTGGGCTCAGGGCAGTGACTATTCCAACGGCTGGCCCTTCGCAGCCTACTCAGGCACGATGTATAACCATGTTGCCACGCCAAACTGGCGCGGTCTGGACTGCGGCAACTGGAGCGCCATTGCAGACACTCCCGGCGAACACGCAATCATCTCTGCCCGCAGCATGCATACAGGCGGTGTGAATGTCATGCTGGCTGACGGCAGCGTACGATTCGCCAGCGACAGCATTGATCTGAACGTCTGGCGCAGTGTCGGCACTCGCGACACCGGCGAAGCGATTGGGGAGTGGTGAACAATGACGGACTGCCCACAGTGCTTCGTCGTCAGGACACAACGGACGCCGAGGACAAACGGTGGCCCGAGCATTCCTGTTCGGCCCCGTCCTTTAAAAAACACCGGGAATCGCAAGGGTGACGAGAAGTTTGTGCCCGGGCTAAGGCCCAGACTGCAACTTTTGTCCGTCGCGTCAAAACGGACCAGCGGCTGGATGCCTCTCAGCAGACTGCTGCTGGCGTTTGCCCCTGTGCTCTTTCTGAATCTCGCCGGTTGCGGTGACAGCGGGGCATCAGCCTCCAGTATTGCCGCAACAGAAGGCAGTTATGAAGCCGGATTGGCAGCGTTTCAGCAGGGTGATGCAGCCGCGGCTGAGGCTCAATTGACAGCGGCGATCACTGCTGGATCACTGCAGCCGGACCTTGCGGAAGCAGCCCTTCGTCTGCGGGCCCGAGCACGGACTGCTCAGGGCAGGACCGCCGAGGCCGAAGCCGATCTGCAGGAACTGAAAGCCGGAGCGGCGGAGATGGATCAGTACTGGCTGGCCGTAGCCGAACTGGAACTGAAAAAGGGCAACACCGCGGCAGCAAAAGACGCGGTCAAGCAGGCGCGAAGTACAAATTCAAAACTGCAACTGCCGAAAGAACTTGAACAGCTGCGGTGACAGTCGCAGGTACCGATCTGCTCTCTGCCCATGGCCGGCTGATGGTCGCTGGAATCCGCAGGAGCAGATCAGTAGCCGGCTCGAGCCACGGGTGACAGAATCCAGATTTCATCATAATCCACTGGCTGCTCGGCCCGATAACCCTCGTGCCGCACCAGTTCCAGAATCGCCAGAAAGATCCCCACGATCCGCGACTGATTCTTTTCACCACTGAAGAACGAGCTGAACGCGACTCGTCCTTCCTGAGCAATCCGGCCGCGAATCTGCTCCTGAAACACCGACATCGGGGTCTCATCCATCCGTACAGCAATGGTTTTCTGCAGATCAGGGATCTGCACAATTCGCGCAAGGGCACTGACAAGGTCCCAGATTTCGACTTCGCGAATCCGGTCCTCAGAGGCATCGCGAGCGACTGCCGGGCGATGTCGACTCAGACGCGGATACCGTTCCATCCACTCAGCGGCATGATCTTCCAGCAGCTTCGCAGCCTCTTTGTAGCGCCGGAACTGCATCAATCGCCGCACCAGATCATTGTCCGAATCTTCAACGACCTCGTCCGGCTGATCAGCATCGGCCTCAGCCGGCAGCACCTCGCGACTTTTGATTTCCAGCAGTGTGCTGCCGACGACGGCAAAGTCCCCCAGCACCTCGAAATCCGGGGCCGCTGACCGATCAAACCACGACTCAAATTCCTGGGCGAGGCGGGACACGGAGATGCCACAGATGTCCACTTCCTGCCGCCGTACAAGGTACAGCAGCAGTTCCACGGGCCCGGCAAACAGGCCTGTATCCACCCGATATTCCGCCAGCATCATGACAGGTCAGCCGCTACTTGAGATTCGGACGTGATCGAACTTCAGAAAAAGGGACCCCGCAGTCGAAAATATTGGAAAGAATCGGCCAGGGCCCCGTTGTAACTGGACTCATTCCACCTCCCAACCGGAAGATTTGGCAATCCGGGCAAAGTTTGCCGCGGGTTTTCGCAGCACCTGCGAAATGGACCGCTTCCCCTGAAGGAACCTGCCTGACATGGCAATTGAATTTGAGTGTCCGCAGTGTGCCGCTGTGATGCGAGTTCCGGATGCCTATGCAGGCAAGCAGGGGCGCTGCCCGCAGTGCGAAACACGACTGCTGGTGCCCGTCGTTGCCCGTCCGGGACAGGCCGCGGACACCTCTGAGAACAGTGAAACCGGCACTGTTGTGCAGCAGCCGGCACAAGCCCCCGGAAGCGAAACAGCAAAAAGCGGTGCGGCCATTGCCGCCTTTGCTGCAATTCCTGCTGTCACGGCAGAAAAACCTCAGCCCGGACGCACACCGCGACGCCATCGATCCCGTCGCAGGCCGTCCCGAGCTCTGGTGATCGGGATCCCCGTGATCGGATTTCTGCTGTTGCTGGGGATCATTGCGTGGAGCCTGACCAATCAGCTGCCCGAGTTGAACGGGAACCTCGCAGGCAGCATGCTGGCCGAAAAATCTCTGCCCCGCGTCATCATCCCATGGTCAGACACCGGCCTCGGTCCTGCCGATCGTCGGACCCTGCAGGATATCCTTGCGGAAAACGCCGAAACGCTTTCCAGTGAACTGGTCAACTGCCGACTGATCGGAACAGATGCCGGCATCGCCGTGCAGTGGACAGCCTCAGCCAGTGCCGCATGGTGTCGCATTGATGCAGTCTCTGACGAAGCAAAGCCATTATCACTGTGGCTGAAGAAAGAACGTCCGCGACTGAATGCGCTGCGACGAACGGAACTGCTGGACGCTCTGAGCCAGTACTGTCGCGATAAGCTCAAACAGGCCAGTGGAGAAGAGCTTTCGATCGATGCCGGTCAGACTCGCGATGCGGTGGCCCTGAATTCCGGAGTTGATGCGCTGGGATTCAGCCTGGCAGCCAAAGTCGGAAATAAAGCCGTGCGACCGGCCATGGAAAATGAAAAAGGACAACTGTTTATCTGCGTGCCGGCAGCCACCCAGACTGTGACACTGGCCGGCCGCAACAGCAGCACAGGGATTCTGTTTCCGGGTCATTACACGGTCCTGATCGCTCCGGCACCGGCTACCGAGCCGACCACTGAGGAGCAACCTGAAGGGGCCTCTGACACGGATCCGGACAGCAGCATGGAGAAAGCCGGTGCCACGGATGCCGCCCCAGCCGCTGCCGTGGAAGACAAGTTCGGCGAGACGATGAAGCTGCAGTCGGCTGAGAAAATGCTGGGGGACGGCACATCAGAGATGATGACACCGCAGCCGAAGTGAGCCTGCTGGTGGGACCAGTTCCATCAGAATTCACCAACGACCTGCCCATCACCGCGCGCTCCAAGACGCTGCCACGTGGCGAGGTCAATATTGCTGGTGATGGAACGCACCGAACCGTCCATCAGCAGAGCATTAACGATGCCGGTGTGATAACTGCGTGAAGTGATCACACCCATGGTTGGCAGCGTCGCACTGTTGCCCTCGCGGCTGCTGCCGAAGTCGGCATCGACAGTCTGACCGTTGATACTGAATGGAACAACCGTGTTGGGACCGAAGACGGTCGTAAACCCGATATGCAGGGCTCGCCCACACACCCATTCCGTATGGCCTAAAGCGGCAAAGGCCCCGCCGGTCACAAGACTGGCAACGGCCTGCGGATTGGCAGGTGGAGCAGATGGCAGGACGGCATCCTGAATGCGAGGCTGATAGGCTTTGACTTCGGCCAGCCCAAGCGTATTGCTGAGACCGTCCGTGAAATCGCGATCACGAATGCGACCGTTGGGAGCAAATGCGCCACCACCATCCTGCTGGCCCTGCGGATTGAAAATCAGATACAGCCCCATGTTCATCACATAATTCAGCGGGTGATGTTCCGGCTGGCCAGCAGCATTCAGCCGCACTTTGTCATTGATCTCACTGGGACAAAGCAACACGGGAATGCGCTGAGTGGCGATGCCGTTGGGAGGAAAATTGGAACGATTTCCGGCGTCGTGATAGCCGAGACTGAAGTCAATCTTCGAATACTCGTTGCCCCCTTCAACAAATGGCAACAGCATCGCCTGAGCACTCCATGGCTGTCGAATCCGATCACGATCCACAATCGTGGATGGAGGAAACTGCAGGTGCGTGCTGGCGTAATTGTGCAGGGCCAATCCCAGTTGTTTGAGATTATTGCGGCATTGAGTTCTGCGAGCGGCTTCGCGAGCCTGCTGGACTGCCGGCAACAGCAGAGAAACCAGAATCGCGATGATGGCGATCACCACCAGCAGCTCAATCAGAGTGAACCCGCGGCGGGTTGTACTGTAACCCGCAGTCGGCAACGAACCGGATTGATGAACGCGAGACAACATGACAAACGACATGGGCGAGTCACCTTATTCTGGTGCACAAAAGCAGCAAAGGTCGCAGATTGCAGTCTTACGACGACTGACATTGTGCGTGGCTGGCGACCAAATCTTCCCGACTGGCAGCAGCAGCACGCAGAACACCGAGAACCAACTTTCGAAAACAAAACTTTATGTTGCAACTGAGACTCATTCTCAACAATCTTACCGGCCAACTGGGAGCCTTCAATCAAAACTCTTGCGAATTCCCGACTTTTGCAGGACCGGACGGTCTCAACCTGTGTCGCACAACCCGCCCACACAACACCCTGAAACTTTCGCCCAAACCAACAGAGGGTACTACCGGCCCCAAAAAACTGTTCAAACGTTTACGCCAACGACTTGCCACGGGACACCTGAAACTGGCTCTGAACGAGTGAAATCCGAGCCTGAGCTGCGGTTCGTTCGTCGGAAATCAGGCGGGAACCGGCGACAGGCATTGTCTGACCGAATTTTCCGCTCTGAAGTCAACCGCCCGGCCCCTGGTCTGGCAGGTTGAATTGGTTCCTGATAAGCTTTTGCCTTGAAAGACTGGCAACGGCCTGAAGGGGACACTGGATAGTATCCCGCCGTTGCCTTTGTACACGGAGGTTCAGCTGTGCGTGACAAGTTTCTGTCGTTCTCATTACCGCTGGTAGGTGCAGAAGAGATCGACGAAGTGGTCGAGGCATTGAAGTCCGGCTGGCTGACTGCTGGTCCAAGGACTCGCCAGTTCGAGCAGGAATTTCGCACGGCGTTCAGCTGCCCTGGTGCTCTGGCCCTGAATTCCTGTACGGCCGGACTGCACGTCGCGCTCAAGGTACTGAACATTGGCCCGGGCGATGAAGTGATTACGACGCCGATGACATTTGCCGCGTCGGTGAATGTCATCGAGCATGTGGGTGCCCGGCCTGTACTTGTTGACGTGGAGCCGGACACGCTGAATCTGCAGCCGGACGCAGTTGCTGCCGCCGTGACTCCGGCTACGAAAGCCATCATCGCAGTCCATTACGCCGGTCATCCGGTGGAACTGAATTCGCTGCGCGCGATCGCTGACGAGTTTCGTCTGGAGTTGATCGAGGACGCCGCGCACGCGGTTGGCGCACGATTTGAAGGAACTCCAATTGGCGCCGGTACAAACTTCACAGCCTTCAGCTTCTACGCCACCAAGAACCTGACGACTGGTGAAGGCGGAATGCTGACCGGCAGTCAGGACCTGCTGGATCGGGCTCGGGTTGTCAGCCTGCACG
Organism: uncultured Planctomycetaceae bacterium; assembly: GCA_963977705.1. Taxonomy (GTDB): domain Bacteria; phylum Planctomycetota; class Planctomycetia; order Planctomycetales; family Planctomycetaceae; genus SXXK01. The sequence continues at coordinate 4,207 of CAXBSH010000019.1, read as the reverse complement.
GCATGAATCGGGAAGCGTGGAGTCGCTATGCTGCGGGGGGCAAATGGGCCTATGACATTGTGGAGCCGGGCTTCAAATACAACATGACGGACCTGCAGGCTGCGCTGGGCCTGCAGCAGCTGCGACGATTCGATCGGATGCAGGCGCGACGTCGTGAAATTGTGATGCAGTACAACGAAGCTTTCTCACGCCATGCCGCATTCCTGACACCATCCAGTCGCAGTCATGTGGAAAATGCGTGGCATCTGTATGTACTGCGACTGCGAGCCGGCGAACTGACGATCGATCGCAATCAGTTCATTGACGAGATGACGGCTCGCAACATCGGCACATCGGTCCATTTCATTCCGATTCACATGCATTCGTACTATCGTGATCGCTATGGCTACCATCCGGACGACTTTCCGGTGGCCCACACCGCGTTCCGCTCGATGCTGAGCCTGCCATTGTCACCATCCATGTCCGATCAGGATGTGGCAGATGTGATTGATGCGGTGCTGGACATTCGCGAAAAGCATGTCCGTCGACGAATGGCTGCCTGATGAAACCGCGGTTTCTGATTCTGCTGCTGCTGCTGTCCGCCGTCGTGGCGGTCACGGGCTGGCGTATGCGGAATCCGCCGCGAGGACAGACAGTAGACGTCTCTCGGCTGATCCGCGGAACGGCTCCTGATTTCCAGCTGCTTGACCAGAATAATCGCCCGGTTCGACTGCAGGGCTACCTGAACCGCTTTCAAGTCCTGGTTGCATTCTTTGATGGTCAAACCGGACCGGATGCGGATCCGATCATGCAGTCACTGAAACAATTCAGCAGTGCTCTGCGAAAAAACAATATTCGAATCCTTGCCATTTCCACGCCCCTCAATCCACAGCTGAAACCTCAGACGCTGTCCTATCCGTTTCCGGTCCTGCGGGACACCATTGCCGGAACTCCCGAATCCTGCTGTTTCCGCTGGGGCGTCTGTCAGCAGCCACCGACTGCGGGCAAGGCTGCGCAAATCACTCCGGCCCTGTTCCTGATCAGTCAGGACGGTCTGATCGAACTGAACGGGCAGTTTCCGCGACCCGTCGCTGATCCTCTGCCAGCCATTACGAAACTGGTTCAGGGTGACTGAACGTCGGCCGTCAGCGCTGGTGCGATCAGTGACGCATCATCGAGGTTTCCGCCGGATATCAGTAGCACGACGCGGCGCCCCCGAAAGATGTCCGCGTGCTGCTGCAGTACTGCCAGTGGCACCGCCCCTGATGGTTCACTGATCAGCCGCCCATGCGCCGCCAGATGCCCGGTTGCAGTCACAATCTGCTGCTCGTCCGCACACAGGATATCGTTGACCAGTCCGCGGATGATCGGGAATGTCAGCGTCCCAAGAGGCGTTCTGAGCCCATCCGCGATGGAGTCCGTCCGGAGCGCCGGTTCAATTCGGCCGGACTGCAGACTTCGGCGAGCATCATCGGCCCACGCAGGCTCTGCCCCGAAAACTCGCACGTCCGGACGCAACGCTCGAACCGCCAACAGAGTTCCCGCCAGCAACCCACCGCCTCCGACCGGCACAATCAGATCCTGAACATCGGGTACCTGCTGCAGAATCTCCAGAGCCGCCGTACCCTGTCCGGCAATCACTCGAACATCATTGAACGGATGAATCAGGACCGCACCGGTCCGCTGCTGCACCTCGATTGCAGCCGCTTCCCGTGCGGCCGCCGTTGGCTCGCAGAGAATGGGCTGAATCCCCAGCTGTCGCACAGCCTGCAACTTGACCCCGGCAGAATTTCGAGGCATCACGATGTGAGCAGCAATGCCCCGCTGCAGGGCAGCGCGAGCCAATGCTGCAGCGTGATTGCCCGAAGAATGCGTTACCACACCGCAGGACGCCTGCTGCTCACTGAGACTCATCACGGCGTTCGTTGCGCCCCTTGCTTTGAAGGCCGAACCAAACTGCAGGTTTTCACACTTCAGACTCAGATGCACGTCGGCACACCCCGGAATCCCACAGACCGGCAGCACCGGAGTCCTGCGGAGCAAGCCCGCAGTCCGCTCGGCAGCCTGCTGCACATCCGCAAATGTGACCGCGTATTCTGCTGTTTCCATCGCTGTACCATCCAGGCCTTAAGAAGGATACTGCCTGCGCGACGCCGCCTCTGCCCTGCATCGCTGCAACTCAAGCTGAAGATCACCGAGCATCCACTGCCGCCGCTCAAGACTTTTCTGCAGGGAATCCCGCACCCTGCGACGACGATCAAGCAGCCGGACACCCAGCAGGATCCCTGGCATTACGCTGATCAACGTCAGACCGATCAGGGTCCAGGGACGCAGCAGAAGCTGCACAACAATCAACGCGTCTGCATACCACGCCAGACACGCGACGACAGCGATCAGCAGACACAGGATCCAGACTACACCAATCGAGGCGACCAACGCAAACAGCGTAATAGCCACAGATCCACAGACCACTGCACGCCCGGACTGCGACACACCTTCAACTGTCGATACCTGCCATGGATCGTCATGCAGCAGATCCGCCATGGGCACAGCTTATTCGAGATCGAATTTTGGCGCCGCAAAGTCGTCCGCCGCAGAGGAAGCAGGCTTGGGTGCCGGACGAGATCGTTCGGCCGGGGCGGTGTCATGCATGTCCACCGTCATGCTGCGCTCGGCCTCACGAGTCACTGCACGGAATTCTTCCTGGAAGCCCGACAAACCCTTCTTCAGTTCGGCCATGCTTTTGCCCATGTTGCGCGCAACACTGGGCAGGTTCTTCCCGAACAACAGCAATGCAATGATGCCCACAATCAGCATCTCTGCTGTGCCGACGCCTGGTAGCCCGAGCATACAAAGGGTCCCCGCAGGGCAGTTTTCAATCGAAGGAAAGAGACGTCCGAAAGCCCTGCCAGCGGAAAATTGAACATCCGCAAACAGGGTTCCGAAAACCAGTAGTCAGTCTTACTGCAGACGATCGGCCGAACCTTCGCCTTCACCGTCACGCATCCCCTTCTTGAACTCTTTCAGACTGGTACCAAGGGAACGCATCGTCGAAGGCAATCGACTGCCAAATAACACCAGACAAATCACCAGAATAATGGCCAGCTCACCCATACCAGGCGTCCAAGCCAGCACGGAAGACGAAACCAGTTGCAGAATGCTTGAGGCCATGTCAGTCACCCACCAAGTCAATTTTCAGGAAATTCAACGCTCGTATTCTACCTTTGAATACCGCAGATGTCACAGACAGTCAGGGAAAATCATGGGGGCAAAGACGGATTCTGTCGACGGGACCGAAAAATCATGTTCGACGGAGTCGTTTCCAGCGGGAAACAGGAAAATCCCTCAAAAACGCGGCAACTGAGGCCCGCAGATCAGGATTATCCCCACCAATCCAACCTCGGATCCGCCCCCCCACTACTTCTCCTCAAGGATTCGCGGAACCAGAAAATACTGACCATCTGTTCGGCACGCGTTCGACAACGCGTCCTCCCGACTCAATGATGCCCCCGCGACATCCTCGCGAAAAACATTCTGCAACGGAACCGGGTGATACAGCGGCTGGACACCCTCCAACTGCGCCTCATCCAGCAGCCGGACGTAATCCAGCACCGCCCCCAGACGCTGCTGATACTCAGCCACCTCAGATGGCTGCAGCGACAATCTTGCCAATCGCGCAACCTTCTCAACGTCTGCCTGTTCCATCAGTCTGCCCCGTACTCCTGCACCGCCCGACAACTCTTTCCCACGCCCAAACAACCCACTCAGCAACAGCCACTGCCGCAGAGGTATCCCGCGTATCCTAAGTTACCGCACTGCCCTGACAAGCCTTGCGCCACGACAAGCCCCGGAATCACTACTCAGTAACCGGTTCCGGTAATGGCACTCGCCACACCGCCTGCCAGCGTCCCTCACTGCCAACAAGGACCGATTTTCCATCTCGTTCAAAACAGACCGATTCCCCCTGCTTCCGCAGCGGCAATGTCAGAATGTCGGGCGACCGACCGACAGCTGCCCCCCAGCCTTCACCAGTCCGCCGCCGATACAACAGACCGCTCACCGGGTTCACCAGTACCAGCGACTGTCCATCCACCGAAATATCCATGCCCGTGGCGTACGGAATCGACATCGCTGCCAGTTCACGCAGCTGCCCTCGCTGCTCACGCGTCTGCAGCTCCAGCGGCAGCCCATACAACGCGGCCTTTCCCGCCGCCCGCTTGCTCACCAG
>CAXBSH010000018.1:0-33179 GCA_963977705.1 uncultured Planctomycetaceae bacterium | reverse complement strand
GGTCGCAATCGACACCCAGACGAAATACGGCACCTGGGCCACGGCCACCCAGCGGTAATGCCGCCAGACGGCAACGACCATCCAGATGATCGTCGCCCACACAATCAGAATATCCACTGCCGCCAGCGGCAGGTTCCGCATCCCGAATTGAATCGGCGTGAAGATCAGGTTGGCCACGAGGTTGATGGCGAAGGGCAAGGCGACCAGCGAGGGTACTTTCTTTCGGATCGCCTGCACGAACACGCACCCGAAACTGCCCAGGATAATCGGATAGAGAATCTGCCAGATCAGCCCGATGGTCGCTGGAGGGGGCGTCCAGGATGGCTTCGACAGCGTATTGTACCATTCGATCCAGGGCATGATTCGGACCAATGAACGATAAGAGATAGGCAGGCAGCAGACTCCTCGGCCAACGTCTGAACCAGTCGGAAGCGGGAAAAGCCTCCGCATATTTCGCTTATTTCAGTGGTTTCACTGTCGAGTGCAAACACCACGAATCGTGAAACTAGCTTTTTGAAGCCACATGCACCAGCCCGGCCCTGTGCCTCCCATCAAATAGCCGTCAAATAAAAGCCGAACACAAGACACGACGTAAGTACATGTCAAAAAATATCTTGCAGTCATCACAATCGCCGAGACTGCCTGCATTCACCCGAAACGTCAAATAGCTGTCAAATAAGCGGGTCTCCTTCGATCAGGCCCAGAACGGCAGATAGCTGGCGTATTTCTTGCCCTGGTTTGGGTCGAAAGGCTTGACGAGGTTATTTTCAAGCGCTTCGGCAATAATTCGGGACGCTTTGGCTGCGTTGTGTTCTTCGATGCCAAATCGCTGCCTCATCGAAGCGTTCGTCATCCGACTTCCAGTCACAAGGCACAGACAGGCGTGCTGGTAGCAGGCCCTTATCCGCTCCTTCGAGTCCATATCGTTCAGTCTACGAGGAGCATACAAGGTGGCCTTTGTGAATCCCGGCTGAGTCGTGGTGATCGCCGTGAAGTCCGGAGCAGGAAGTTGGAATGCCTCAACCGCTTCGATCACTTTGTCGATGCCGGTACCGGCCTCTTCGCAAATCTTCATTCGCCGCATCATCGCTGCTAACGTCTCGTTGCGGGACTTCGGTGGCGTGTCGATGAAACGCAACGTATCAACCAAAGGCTCACCGGGATTCGTGATTTCCATTCGGCTATCGAAAATCTCCACCATCGGCCCCGTGCCGGTCACGGAGAACTCCTGGTGGATCAAACAATTCGCCACCAACTCCCGGATGGCCCTCTCCGGGTAGACTCGAACCTCCTGGCGGAATGCCTGACCGATGGGTTCGTTCTGCGGCAACTGCGAGTTGATGAATGCCACTGCCGCTTCGAACGCCACGGCATAACCCATCTGCGATGGAGCGTCCCGCCACTCCCGTTCAGTATTCGTCCGGCCATCGCCCTTGTATTTGATGATCCGCAAAGCCTTCCGCCCCAGCCGCTCGAATTGGTTGAGGTCGCTGGCAAACAGGATCGCACCGAGGTTCGTTACGTCAAACCGACTGCCCGGTTTCGGCACGATCAGTGCTTCGTCCGCCAACTTCCCGAGAATGCCCTGCTGGTCAGTTGGCAGGGGGATTTGCAGCAGCTTGAAGCAGCGGTCGAAGTCCAGCAACGTCAGCACATCCGGCCCATCCACATCCGACCTGGCAATGCCAGACTCGAACGGCTTGCGGGCGAAGATCGCCCATAGCTCCCGCTCTTTCTCGGTGTATTCCTTGAGTTTCCTCGTCTGGCTGCCGATGCGAACGAACTCCTCGCTGCCGAAGCGTACTGGCGCGTGGAATCTGGAACAGCACCATGGGCACACCATGGTGGTTCCACTCGTGCATCTGAAAGTTGACCTGCGGGTGCTGCGACCGCATCAGCCAGTTTTCCAGGTCCTCGTTGCCCTGCTTACTCTGCCGGGGGCGAAAAGCAGTTCCGACAACGTTCTTCGTCCCGTCGTCCACACCCCACACGATGTAACCGAAATCCCGCCCATGGAGCGCCGCCGAGTTCGCCAGCGCCGAAATTCGCTCGGCGATCATTGCGGGGTGATCATTGTTGTGCTTCCACTCCACCCATTCCGTCTCGGACGGCAGCGAGAGAAGTTCGACAAGTAGAGCGGAGAGTTGTGTCGGGGTCATGCTGCGACCTCCGGTGCAAAATTTCGGCGGGCCAGACGCCAACAAAAAACTGACCGGCCTTCGGCAATCGAAGGGCGGTCAGTTGATGCTGCGATGTCGATTCTGCGATGCACCGCGTTCCGAAAAATGCACCTGATTTTGAGCAATTTCGAGGACTTTTCTGTCTCCACAAGTCATTAAAAAAACAATGACTTATGGAACTCGTGTCATCTGTCAATTTCACCCATCACAATGTCCAGCGATCCCACGATCGCCGGTACGTCCGCCAATGGCACTCCCTCGCAAATCCTGTCAGTCACCGACAGATTGCAGAAACAACTGCTCTTTGCACGCAGCCGCAGCGGGTTACCGTCACCGTTACCCACCAGGTAAAACCCCATCTGCCCACGCGGACACTCAGTTTCCAGATAAACCTCGTCCTTCGGCAGCTTAGCCCCCAGCTTGAAGTTCTCTCGAACTGGACCCGGCGTCGCCACGTACTTCTTGATTGCCTGACGCACAAGACTGATCGACTGCACGACTTCCATCATCCGCACGTAAAACCGACACCAGTTGTCACCCACCACAACTTCCAACGGAGCATCTGCGAATGGAGCCACCGGGACGCTGTACTCGTAACCCTTGTACATATCTGTGTAGATCGCTTCGCCGTCTCGACGCAGGTCGAAATCCACGCCACTGCCTCGCAGCACCGGCCCTGTGCAGCCATAGCTGACCGCCATCTCAGGTGTCAGAATACCCAGACCTGCAGTCCGCTTAATGAAGATCGCATTCCGCGTCAACAAAGTGTGGTATTCCCAGATGCGCGGCTCCAGCCACTGCAGGAACATCTCCAGCACTTCAAGGAACGGGAAACGCTCGCCAGCCTTACGACCAGTCAACGATGCCAGACCATCCGGAATCTCAATCTCTTCCGGAAGATCATGAGTTGCCCCGCCAACAGTCAGATAGCTACAGGTCAGTCGAGCACCACAGGCTTCCTCGAACAAATCCAGAATGATCTCTCGTTCACGAAACGCGTACAGAAATGGACTGAAGGTTCCAAGGTCCAGACCGTAAGCCCCCATCCCCACGAGATGACTGGCGATTCGACCCAGCTCCGCAATCAGCACCCGCAAATGCACGCCACGAGCCGGCACTTTGGCCTTCGTCAGCTTCTCTACAGCCAACGCAAAACCAAGGTTCATGTTCATTGCCGCCAGATAGTCCATCCGGTCGGTGTAGGGGATGTACTGCGGAGGACTCAGGTTTTCACCGATCTTCTCTGCACAGCGATGCAGGTAGCCGATGTGGGGAGTACATTCGTGGACAATTTCGCCGTCCGTGCGCAACAGCAGACGCAGTACGCCGTGAGTACTGGGGTGCTGAGGCCCCATGTTCACAAGCATCTCGTCGGTCTGAACGTCAAACTCAATTACCCGAGGATCTTCAATTACCAGACTCATGTCAGCACCCGATTCCACACCGTACCAGAAGAATCCTGCAACACACCCACACAAACCCTGTCCATCAGCCTAACGGCCACGCACTCCGTGATACTCCAACGGAAAGTCGTAGTCCTTCCGCAGTGCATGACCAGTCCAGTCCTCCGGACACAGAATCCTTCGCAGATTCGGATGCCCCTCAAACCAGATCCCAACCAGATCATAAGCTTCCCGCTCGTGCCAGTTTGCAATGCCCCACACGGAACTGACCGAAGGCACCACCGGCAATTGCCCCGGTACGTCGTCCTTCCATCGCGGCACCAGCACCTTGACCTTCATCTGCTGATGCAGCTTCAGACTGCTGAGATGATAGACCACCTCTACATGCGGTTCATGGCCAAACTTCGCCGCCTTCTTCGGGTCAGGCTCAAGATAGTCCACACCACACAGATCATTGAGATGATCAAACAACATCCGCGGATCGTCATGCAGAAACCGCGACACGGCCACCAAAGCGTCCGCCGAGACCTGCACCCACGCATCAGTTGCCTGATGCGGAGCAGCCCCGACAGCCGCTTCACCAAATCGCTCCAGCAATACACCATGAATCTGCTGAATGTTCATCTCTAACCACCTGAAAACACTCACAATGATCTTACCAGACCTGCACTCAACAGCACCAAATCAGGCACGCACTGCCGACTGGTCGGCAGCCTGAGCACTCTTCTTTGCCAACGCTCGAATCCAGTCCAGATCACCGCGTTTCCACACGTAGGCAAAACCCACCAGCAACACACAGAAAAACACCAGAATGTCAGCGACGCCCAGCCAACCCAGCTGCAAGGCAGCCTCGGCAGAAATGGTCTGCGCCGGAGTCACAGCGTCAGGAGCAATGCTCAGAAGACGACCACTCAGAATCTGGCGAGAAGCCTCGTCCAATCGCGAATCCGCCAACTGCATCACGCTGCCATACACCGACGCCCACGGAAAGAAGAATGCGACTTCCACGTCGAAAATGATGAACAGCAACGCAACGACATAAAATCGCAGGTCGAACTGAATGTAACTGGACCCGATCGCCGGCTCACCGCACTCGTAAATCGCATCCTTCTCGGCCGTTGGCAGCTTCGGTCGCAGCAAACGACCAACAATCAGCGGCCCCATCAGAAACGCCGTCGCCAAACCACCAAAAATCAGAAAATGGCCGACCAGATCTGACATCCCTACACCCCTCGACCAACGAACAACTTTTCGTCAACAAACCACACTCAACAGGACTGCCCGAACTCTGGTACCGCCGCCGGACCAGCGTCCGCGACACCAGCACACTGCAGTAACAGCCGACGCTCACCACCCCGACGCACTCCAGCACGACAATACATCACTTCCGGCTCGTCAAACTGCCAGCTCAACAGAACCCGCTCACCACCCAACTGGCCATCGAAGTCCACCTGACCCAAACCCGCATCCGCGAGGCTGCCACCAATGCTGGATAACTCGCGAGCATACTCGGCCATGCGACTTTCGTCCCGAGCCAGCTCGGACTCCATCTGCACAACCTCCTGCTCATACACACCCAGACCCACGCGACTACCCACCCCGGATCCCGCACCAGCGGCAGCGGCACCACCGACAGAGACCGACCGTGGAGCCGGATAACGGTCACGTAACTCACTCAACCGCAAACGACGCTCACTCAGATCCCGGTGCAGACCCATCACGTCCCGAACAATGCTGCGCACCAGAGGCAGACGCGCATTCACGTCCTTTACACTCAGCATCGTCGCTTCCTGTTCCAGAGTCCGAAAAATGGCCCGGACGGCCCAGACCCACTCCAAACCTGAGCAACCTTCGTGGCACTCAGGAATTCAGTGCTCCGCACCCGCAAACTCAAACGGGCTGGGCTCGCCCTTCACCCACACAGGCTGATGCAGCACCTTCGACTCCGCCACAACCGCCGGATTCAACGTCGCCTGGCCCCACGAAATCTGCAATGGCAGCTTCGCGTAGTCCACAATACACCCGTCCCGACTGTAGCAGCTCAGGTCATAGTTTGAACCCATGAAAATGCAGTCCACTGGACAAGGCTCGACACACAACGCACAAAACATGCACTTCGTGTAGTCAATCGTAAATCCATTGATCCGAAAGCCCTTGCCAACCGGAGCCTTCTCTTTGTCAATGTAAATGCAGTCCACCGGGCAGGCCGCCGCACACTTCTCACAACCAATGCAGGTCGTCAGATCAAAGCGATGGAAACCCCGATACCGAGACTTCACTTTCACCGGTACTTCCGGATACTCGTAAACCTCAGTAAATGTTCGCCGCTGATAGGTCCTGAACATCGTCAGCAACGTGACATACATGCCCTGCAGCACAGTCACGACCGACATCCAGACATTCCGAAACCACATGAACATCTGATACGCTCTCCCAAGCCGTTCTTTACCTGGACGGTTGCCCGCTGACCCAGAAGTCTACGACACACGCCCCTCCGATTATAGGCTGCAAAGGGGCAATCGCAACCACGCCCGCCCGGTCTTGATCGTGGGAAGGACGATTTTCCCGACCAACACACTTCGCCACACCCGCCATCCCATTTTCAGCGTTTTTCCAGGCTCAACGCTTCGCATGCTGCAGCAAACGATCAAAATACTCGCCACCCGAGTACTTCTCCAGATCTCCCCGACATCGCGAAAATAACTCCGCACCCGACTCATCCACCGTTCGCATCACCGCCGTCAACAGAATCTCGTCCCCACCAGCCGCCACCAATACCCCACGACAAATCTCTGCCGCACGCTCAAATTGACCCCCACGAGCCAACCCGCAGGCCGCCGACAACCGGACCACCGGGTCCTCATCTACCGCCGCCGCGGATAACAAATCCGATACCTCACCAGAAACGACCTCCCCCGACTTCAACCGCCGCGACAACCCCTCCACTCGCCACCAGCGAACCGCCGCATCCGCCTCCTGCACCCACTCACTCACCCGGATTCCGTCCCCTCGAGCTGCAGCCTCCGCTGCCCGCAATCCCCGCCCCAGACGCTCCCGACCGGACTCTCCCGCAAATAACTCGCCCCGCACAAAACCAAGTCGCACCGATTCACGCTCCAGCATCGCTTCCGGCAGCAGCTGCACATCCACTTCCTGCAATTGCCAGCGATCACATTCCCCTCGCAGCTCTGCCAATACTCCCGACAGGCCTGGATCATCCACCAGATTCCGCAACTCCCACGGATCAGACTGCAGATCATACAACTCCTCAGCACCCCGCGGTTGCAGCCATTGCCCCTGCTGTTCCGTCAATCCACCCGCCGCTCCCAGACGACGCCACTCCTTCAATGTCTCATTCCGCTCGCCATACGCAACTTCCTGCAACGCCGGATACCACGGCATCAGATTACGCACATATCGATATCGCTCCGTCCGCACTGACCGCACCAGATCCTGACGCTCATCCAGACGATCCCGCGCTCCATGGATGTAACGCCGACCACGATGAGCATCAGGCCCCAGAAATGGCTGACCAGACAGACCCGCAGGCAGCGACACACCCGCCAGCGACAACACCGTCGGACCCAGATCCAGCAGAGACACCATCCGCTCATCCCGACTGCCCGCAATACCCACACCCGCCCACTCGCGATACTTCTCTGGTACACGCACAATCAACGGCACTCGCAGACCACTGTCATACACCCATCGCTTCGCCCGCGGCAGACCATTCCCATGGTCCGACCAGAACATCACAATCGTATCATCCGCCAGACCAGCCGAATCCAGTTCATCAAGCAACCTGCCAACCTCACGGTCCATCACCGCAATCAAATCCGTCAGACGCGCAAAATCCCCACGCACCACCTCCGTATCAGGATACAACGGAGGTACGGTAACGGCGTCCGTTCGAGTCAGGGTTGTGGGCTCCAGTCCACGCACAACCTCACGCCAACCTTCAGGCCAAACCTTGCTCTCATGAGTCATCGTCAGATTGAATACCGCGAAAAATGGCTGCTCTGACTTCCGACGATTGCGCCAGTGCGCCTTCCCCGATGACTCATCCCAAACCACCTTCAGATCACGCACCACGTTGTAATCCGTCTTGCTGTTGTTCGTGCAGTAATACCCGGATTCCCGCAGCAACTCAGGAAACAACCTCACACCCGCCGGCAAAGTCACCCTCGATCGCATGTGATTTGCACCCAGCGAAATCGGATGCCGAGCTGTAATAATGCCCGTGCGACTGGGAGCACACACGCCATGACAGGCGAACGCATGTGTCCACAACACACCCTCCGCTGCCAGACGGTCCAGCCGCGGAGTCCGGGCAGAAGTCACCCCATAACACCCCAGCAAAGGACTGATGTCCTCACAACTGATCCACACAATATTCGGCCGCCCCACCGCCGCCAACGGCTCCCCAGCCACAGCACTCACAGACCACACACCCGCATTCACCCCCAACACCACCACCAAAAGCCAACGCCACCCCATACGCATACCGCCCCCTCCACCCACTGCCCACTGCCCACTGATCACTGATTACTGATCACTGATTACTGATTACTGATCACTGCCTATGCGCCAGCCACGCCCCCAGCTCCGACTGCAACGGCTGATCAGTCGACAATCGGCGATAACTGATTCCCAGCGAACCACACTCCTGCTGCAACCGCTCACTGAACGCTGCGTACTGCCGCAGATACTCCTGCCGCAATCGCACCGGATCCACCAGCAACCGCTGCCCTGACTGCTCCAGACTGCGGAACTGCGTCGGCCGGTCAAACGGGAACGTCTCTTCCTCAGGAGCCACCACGCGCAGAATCGCCAGCTCATGCCGCGCATGCCGATAACGCTGCAACACCGCAAACAGCTGATCCGGATCATCAAAACAGTCGCTGATCAGAATCACCAGACTACGCCGCGACAGCGTCGGCAGAACTGCTTCCAGAACACCCGAAAGACTGGTCTCACCACCGGGCTGCGCAGACTCAAGACGAGTCGCGAGTTGTCGGAACACATCCCGATTACTCGTCGGACGCTGCGACTCGCGAATCTGCGTGTCAAACAGCGTCAGGCCCACCGCATCACGCTGACTCAGCAGCAGCCACGCCAGTGCCGCCGCCATCATACGAGCATAAGCGAATTTGCTGATGCCCCTTCCAGCCCACGCCATACTGCCACTGGCGTCCACCAGCAGTTGCGCGCGCAGATTCGTCTCGTCCTCGAATTCCTTGACGTAATACCGACCAGTCTTGCCGAATGCGCGCCAGTCAATGTGCCGAATCTCGTCGCCCGGATAATACTCTCGATGCTCGACAAACTCGACGCTGGCACCCTTCCACGGACTGCGGTGACGGCCCATGATCGCGCCTTCCACCAGCTGCCGCGCAATCAGCTCCAGACTGCCAAACTGCACCAGCTGCAGAGGATCCTCTGGTGCTCGCCCCTCTGACATCGCTGTCACCCGAATTGACGTCTGCTGCCACATCAGCCGACAGCAAAAATTCGTGCCTCAGCCCGCCCGCATTCCGGACGATGGCCCCGGTCGCCCGCGACGACCTGCCAACCATCATCGCAGGTCAGCCGCAAAAATCCACCCTGTGCTCAGGCCACTCGAGCATCACGTTCACGCACACCACCACTCTGCCACGACCAGCAGGTCAGACCGGACAGCACCCGATCCGCAACCTCCATCGCCGCAACCGCATCAGCACCGCTCACGCGCGGACGCCGACTCTCCTGAATACTGCCCACAAAATCCCGCAACTCTGCCGTTAAAGCATCGTCTGACGCCGCCTGCTGCACATCCCGAGTAATCCACTTCGCAAACACTTCGTCTTTCAGTGTCAGCGGATTCGGCGTCGCAGCGATTACATCATGAACCATCATCGGATTCGCTGCGATCGCGGCACACGGAGCCCAGTTTGTCACCTGACGACTCTGCAGATCGGCCGCCGCAAAACCTCGGTCACTCCAGACCTGCACCGTTCGCTCAGCAACCGGATTCAGACGACTGGCTGTCAAATCCACGATCGCACCACAGGACATCCGCAGCCGCGCTGATGCCATGTCCTCGTGCGGTCCAATCGCTACCGCTCCGAAAGCATCCACCGACACCACGTCACTGCCCGTCAGTGCCAGCACAAGGTCGATGTCATGAATCATCAGATCATGCACCACACCAATGTCCACAGATCGAAACGAATACGGACTGAAACGCTGGCAGCGAATATACAAGGGTCGGCCGGACTGCTGCTGCAGCAGCTCAAACGCCGGATTGAATCGCTCCACATGCCCGACCTGCAGCAGGGCATGCCGGAACTGCGACAGACGATGCAACCGCAGCGCCGTATCCAGATCATGCGCCAGCGGCTTTTCCATCAGCACTGCCAGCCCGGCTTCCAGAAACGGCTTTGCGACATCACCGTGCAGCACCGTCGGCACGGCCACAATCACACCGTCAACCAGCGGCTGCACTTCCGCAGCGGCCGCGAACCAGCGCGTCCCGTGTTTCTCGGCGATCATCCGCCCCTGTGTCTCGCGGGCATCGACCACACCCACCAGTTCCACATCAGACATCCCGGACAGAATCCGAGCATGGTGCTGTCCGAGGGCCCCGACGCCGATTACAGCCAGCTTCACTCGTTTCATGCCGCCTTCTGTCCCTCTGCACCCGGCTGCGTTTCCGCAGCCGGCTTGTTGCGAAACGCTTCACGAGCCCGTCCCAGACGACCGGCCTTCTGGTTCTCCAGAAATGTCAGCAACATCGCCAGCTCAACCGGAATCACTCCCTCCAGCGTCTCTGTGAAGTGATGCTTCACCTCCTCCAGAGGACGATTCCGGCGATACAGCAGACGAAACGCTTCCTTGATCACATCAATGGTCGCACTGGCAATCCCCGCACGTCGCATGCCCACCACATTAATCGTTTTCAGCGTCGGATCATCACTGCCCGCTGCCAGCATAAACGGAGGAATATCGTGCGGCACACGACATCCACCACTCACAAAACTCAGCCTGCCCAGCGTCGAAAAATGATGCACCACCGAGTTTCCACTGACAATCGCGTTGTCATGCACGTGCACATGCCCGCCCAGCAGCACCCCGTTCACCAGAATCACGTTGTTGAAAATCCGACAGTTGTGCGCGATATGGCTGTTCGCCATGAACAGATTGCCATTCCCGATCCGCGTGACGCCGTCTTCCTTCTCGGCGCCCCGGTTCACCGTCACACCCTCACGGAAACTGTTGTTATCACCGATCTCCACACTCGTATCACCATCGCTCCAGCTCAGATCCTGAGGATCCCCGCCAATCACCACATGCGAACTGAATCGATTGCCCTGACCAACCTTTGTCCGGCCCGTCAGCACCACATGGCTGGTCAGCACACAACCATCACCAAGTTCCACGTCCGGACCAACCAGACAGAACGGACCAATCTGCACGCCTGCCCCGATCTTCGCGGCGGCATCCACATGGGCCAGTGGAGAAATCCGAGTTTCCATGCTGATCATCCTGATCCTGCGGTCCGATTCCCGCCCCCGCCGACGCCGCGGAGGCCACTGTCATTCGTCTGTTCCTGCCCGATACACCGTCGCCGCTGCTGCCCTCAGGCCGCCCGACTCGCTGCCGTTACAGTATTCCCAGGTTCCGTATTCACTATCGTCGACAACACCCGCGCCATCACATGATTCAATTTATGTCCACTTCGGCAGGCCACCACACGTCCGCTGAAACTGACACCGCCGAGCGCCAGATCACCGATACAGTCCAGAATCTTGTGCCGCACAGGTTCGTTCGCCCAGCGCAGCTCATTCTCCTGGATCGAACCGTCAGCCTCGAAAACCACCAGTTCTCGCCGCGTCAGATGACGGCCATACCCCGCCGCCTGCAACGCCTCGACCTCAGCCGCCATCACAAATGTTCTTGCCGCCGCGATCTCACGCAGAAACAGCTCCGGAGTCACCTCCACGGCCCACGACTGCGATGGCAGCGGCGAACCCGAGCCATAATCCAGACGGTAGTCCACGACCAGATCATCACCGCCACTCGGAATACACTCAATCCACTGACCGCTGGATGGCTCAGAGACACGCTGCAATTCCACGATCCGACCGGCCTTCCGCGGAGCACTCTGCTCGCAGATGCCAGCGTCCAGAATCGCCTCACAAAACGGCAGTGCAGAACCATCCGCAGCCGGCACTTCCGCCCCATCCAGCTCCACCACGCAGTTGTCCACCTGCAATCCGGCCAACGCTGCCAGCAGATGCTCGGTCGTCTCGATACGGGCCCCACCCGAAACCAGAATCGTCCGCCGCGCTCCCGGCTGAACATACTCCACGCTCGCCGGAATATCAGGAGCTCCCGCCAGATCCACTCGCCGAAATCGCACACCCGTGCCCTCGGCCGCAGGCAGCAGCCGAATGCGCACCGCCTGCCCGTGAAATAACCCCGGACCGCTGTACTCAGCCGGCCGCTTCAATGTTCGCTGCACAGAACCAGACCGCTCGCCAGCAGCCAGCCCCGTTCCCCTGCGTCGCCCTGCCATCACACCCGCCCTCGCCCAGGCTCAGCACCAACAACAATCCATCACCACACAAATCACAAGCTTAATCACACTGCTGCCGCAATAACTGCAGGCGACTGCCAGTGGCAGTCGCCCGCCCGTCTTCGCAGAAACTCAACAACCCGCCCCGCATCAGGTCACAGGCTGCCGTCACATCCTCACTTCGTGCCAGCCGGAGCTGTGGCACTGGCTGCCCGGGCCGGCGTGGGAGTCTTCCCGCCAGCCTTCTGGTAGGCCGAATTCAGAGAGCTCAGCACAATCTCCGTGATATCGTTCTCAGCACGGTAGAACACCACCTGCTTGTTCATCCGCTGCACAGCCTCGGCCGGCGGAGTGTCCTCTTCGATGTCCTTGCTGTCGAAACGGATCACAACTGTGTACTCCGCCCACTCAGCATACTTGCGGATCATCGCAGTCGTGTCGGCGTAAATCACCTTGAACATTTCGGATTCACGGCGAGCCAGCTTTCTTTGAGTCGCTGCACGGAAGGCCTCAAACTCACCCTTGGCGTCCAGCAGACCCTTCTCTGCTCGCTCGTATTCAGCACTGCCCGGCTGGAAACCGCTTTCCTGCAGGTCCTTCTGCATGGCCTGCATTTTCTCAACCATCACCCGAGCTTCAGCGTCGCTCTTCTCAATTTCCGCCGCCAGCTCTTCACGCAGAACTTTGAACTTCGTGTATCCCTCGAACACCTTGGCCATGTCAATCAGACCAACACGGCTGGGATTTCGCTCGGCCGCTGGCTTGGCAGCCGGCCGGGCCGCTTCCTGCGCAAATGCAGGAGACTGAAACGCAATGGCCAGCGCAGCCACCAGAACAACAGCAAGTTTCTTCACGATTAAGGCACTCCTTCGCCAGACTTTGACCCTCATCCTGTTGAGGGCTACTTTCCTCGCAGAACTGCCGCCCCACGAGTACGCACGCTGGTGTGTTGTCTCACACTGGAGACTCGTGGTCAAGGTGAGGCCTCGGATTCCATGCCAACCCGAGCGAAAACAAGGCACTCTCCAAATCCCACGCCGGCAGCTTTTGCCGCTGTCCGTGGCCTATCCGCACTTCCCGCCGACCACCACACGCCTTCCAATGCCCCATCAGCAAACCGGTCGTTTTTGAATGTTTTGAACGTTTTTGTTGATTTGACAGCTTGACCCGCCGAAAAGACAGCCTAAAACGCCGTCAGCCGGCACCCGGCTGAACGATTCGAACGAATAGCCGTTTTTTCTCGCCCCCTACAGGAGCCGCCCCGAAGATGAGAATTGCAGTGATCGGAGGCGGAATTTCCGGGCTTTCTGCAGCGTGGATGCTCTCGCAGCAGCACGAAGTGACTGTCTTCGAGGCCGAGCGACGCCCGGGCGGACACAGCCACACGGTCGAATTCAACCTCGCCGGCCAGAACTACGCCATCGACGTCGGGTTCATCGTTTACAACGACCGCACCTATCCGCTGTTTATGGAACTGCTGAGACTACTGCAGGTTCCAGGAGTAGCGACGGAGATGAGTTTCGCCGTCCGTTGCGATCGCACGGGCATGGAATACAGTGGCACCAGCCTGAGTGGACTGTTCGCCCAGCGCTCCAACCTGCTCAGCCCCTCCTTTCTGCGGATGGTGCTGGACATCCTCAGATTCAATTCCCTGGGTACCGCGGACGCCGACGTTGTTGGTTCCACAGAGACGGTCGGGCAGTATCTGCAGCGTCGTGGATTTGGTCCTGGATTCCGTGACCACTATCTGTTGCCCATGGGGGCTGCGATCTGGTCCTGTCCGATGGGCACCTTCGCTGATTTCCCGATCCAGTTCATTCTCGAGTTCTATCGCAACCACGGATTGCTCAGCCTGACCAATCGTCCGCAGTGGTATACGATTCCGGGCGGATCACGCAGCTATGTCAACCGCCTGATCGAGCCGTTTGCTGACCGCATCGTGTCCGGAACTGCGGTACGCCGTATTCGCCGCTCGGCGACAGGTGTCACTGTCATGACCGACACCGGGGAAGCCGTCTTCGATGAAGTTGTACTGGCCTGTCACAGCGATCAGGCACTGGCTTTACTGGAGCAGCCCACGGAAAGCGAAACCCGCATTCTCAGCGGGTTCCCTTACAGCATGAATGACGTGGTGCTGCACACCGACGAAAGCATTCTGCCCCGCAGTCGCCGTGCATGGTCCGCCTGGAACTACCGCGTTGGACAGGGTCCGGATGCCCACGCCACGGTGACCTACAATATGAACATCCTGCAGCATATTCGCTCGCCCCATACCTTCTGCGTCACTCTCAACGACACCGACAGCATCCGCCCCGACCGCATTCTCTCGCGACACCGCTTTTCGCACCCGATCTTCACGACACAGCGAGCGGCCCTGCAGCAGGAGCATCGTTCGCTGATTCGAACGCAGCGCACATCTTTCTGCGGCGCGTGGTGGGGAAATGGCTTCCATGAAGACGGTGTCCGCAGTGCACTGGCCGTCTGTCGTGAATTCGGCATTGCCGGCCTGACTCCCACTGCTCCGCTGCGTCTGCAGTCAGCACCGCAGACTGTCGGCAGTGACAGCCTTGTCGGCATGGGGGCCCGCTGATGCACAGCTGCCTGTACATCGGAGAGGTTTGTCACCGACGGTTCACCCCGGTGGAACACGGATTCCGTTATCGCGTATTTCAGGTTTTGCTGGATCTGGAGGAACTGGATCAGGTATTTGGCGGATCGTGGTTGTGGTCGACCAGCCGGATGGCCGTCATGCAGTTTCGCCGCAACGACCACCTCGGCGACCCCCGGCGTCCACTGGCAGACTGTGTCCGCGAAGAGGTGCAGCGACAGACAGGCAGCATTCCAGACGGTCCGATCCGACTGCTGACCAATCTCCGCTGTTTCGGTTACGTGATCAATCCAGTGAGCTACTTCTTCTGTTACGACGTCAGCGGAACACAGCTGCAATGGGTTCTGGCTGAAGTGCACAACACGCCGTGGGGCGAGCGACACTGCTATGTGCTGCCCATCGCTGCTAACCCCGATCCTGCGGCCACTGCCAGCAGTCGCCCGCAGGAACTCTAGAACGAAAAGGACTTCCATGTTTCACCGTTCATGCCGATGGCGATGAGTTATCGCTGGCAGATTCGGGAACCGGGCCAGCAGCTCAGTATTCACATCGAGAATTATTCGCGGGAATCCGGGGCAACCCCGGTTTCTCGCGGTTCGCAGCAGCCCGTCTTTGCAGCCACTCTGCAGTTGACCCGCCGGGAGATCACGCCCGCATCACTGCGCGGGGTGCTGCTGAGATACCCGCTGATGACATTTCGAATTCTGCAGGGCATTTACTGGCATGCCCTGCGATTGTGGTGGAAGGGTGTCCGATTTGTGCCGCATCCCGGACGTCAGCCGACCATGGCTGGTTCCGGTACAGGGGCCTGAACAGTCCCCCGCAGCCAGTTCAGTCACAATGAGTCAATGAGTCAAACAGTCCATCAGTCCGTCTGAATTTTTTTGTATACCCTGGAATTGACAGGAGTCTGCATGTCATCCCGATCAACCCGCTTGTCACCTTTTGCCTGCGATCGTGCTCCCACAGTGCTGACTGAACAGCAGCAGCCCGCAGTGCCCCAGCCGGTTGCCTCGTCAGCCAGCAGTGCTGAACGACGCTGGTTATGCCTGATGGAACGCTTTTCACGTCGCATGCTCCGTAACAGCCTCAGCGGCCTGCAGTACGGCCAGGTGGTGCTTGAACATGAGCAGACCAGTGAACGTTTCGGGAATCTCACACAGTGTGCACTCGCCGGACATGTCCGTCTGAATTCCCCACGATTTTTCCGTCGACTGCTGTCAGACGGCCTGCTGGGAGCTGCCGAATCGTACCTTGAGGGCGAGTGGGTGTCTGAAGAGCTGACGGATCTGTTTCGCGTGCTGCTGAAGAACGAGCATGTCCTTACAAAAGTGTCGTCACCACTGACGCGCCTGTCACAACTGCGGCATCGCTGGCAGCACTTCCGCAATCGAAATTCCCGGGCCGGAAGTCGTCGCAATATTCAGGAACACTACGACCTCGGCAACGATTTCTTCCGACTTTTCCTCGACCCCACCATGCTGTATTCCTCAGCCATCTTCCCCAGTGACCAGTCGTCACTTGAGGAAGGCTCCATTGAGAAGATTGATCGTGTCTGCCGGATGTTGAAACTGCAGCCTGATGAGGAAGTGATTGAGATTGGCAGTGGCTGGGGAGCATTTGCGGTTCACGCAGCCAGCCGTTACGGCTGTCGCATCACCACCACCACGATCTCTGACGAACAGTTCCGCATGACCTCGGAACGCGTGCAGCAGGCCGGTCTGGGCGACCGTGTCACTGTGCTTAAACGCGACTATCGTGATCTGGACGGCCAGTATGACAAACTGGTGTCCATCGAAATGATTGAAGCGGTCGGTCGCAAATATCTGCCGGGCTACTTCCGCAAATGTGGCGAACTGCTGAAGGACGACGGAGCCATGATGATTCAGGCCATCACCCTGCCTGAACAGCGTTACGCCGGCTACGAAGACTCGGTGGACTTCATCCAGAAGTACATTTTCCCGGGTGGCTTCCTGCCCTCGATCTCCATGATGCAGCGGCATATCGTCGAAGAAACTTCGCTGCGATTGATTTCCATGGATGACTTCGGGCTGCACTACGCTCGCACACTGCGACTCTGGAATGAACGGTTCCATGAGCAGCTCGATGCCGTCCGCGCACTGGGCTTCTCAGAACGTTTCATCCGTATGTGGCGCTATTACCTGTGTTACTGCGAAGCCGCCTTCCTCGAACGAGCCATCGGGTTGGTGCAGGTTCTGTGGGCCAAGCCCGCCTCTGCACTCCGCAGTCCCTGCTGATCCCGCTCTGACTTACTGTTCGCCGGCACAAATCCTACGCGAGAAGCAGAAGTGGTCGCCCTGGTTGAAACCGCGGCTACGACTTCGCATCACGCAAAAAACGGTGTTTTTGCAGGATGTTGCCGAGCAGGATTGCTCGGACTGCCTTTTTGTCCGCGGCGTCTCTTCTGTTTGTCCCTGTTTTCCCGGATGCTCTCCTATGGCACTGCTGCACCTGATGACTCCCCTGATCGGCCTCGCGGAAGCCGGACGTCTGCCCGATACACTGGTCCGCACCGGTATCCGCCGGCTGCTCAGGGCACGACTCGCAGAACTCCACGCCCTGACTCCTGACCAGCAGATGGAACAGTTTCGACGGTTTGCCGAGCAGTCGTGGAGCGGCCCCATCGCGGTCCTGCCCGAAAAAGCCAATGAGCAGCACTATGAAGTTCCAGCCGAATTCTTCGCGCTGGTGCTTGGGGCCCACCGCAAATACAGCTGCTGCTGGTGGGACGACAGCACCACCAGCCTCGAGCAGGCCGAACGGAACGCACTCCGCCTGACCTGCGAACACGCTCAGCTGGCCGATGGACAGCAGATTCTGGAACTCGGCTGCGGCTGGGGTTCACTCAGCCTGTGGATGGCCGAACACTATCCACTCGCCCGCATCACCGC
The DNA here is from genome assembly GCA_963977705.1 of uncultured Planctomycetaceae bacterium. Taxonomy (GTDB): domain Bacteria; phylum Planctomycetota; class Planctomycetia; order Planctomycetales; family Planctomycetaceae; genus SXXK01. The sequence continues at coordinate 15,519 of CAXBSH010000018.1, read as the reverse complement.
CGTGTCCAACTCACATTCCCAGAGACAATACATCCAGTCTGAAGCCGCCCGTCGCGGACTCACCAATCTGGAAATCATCACATCCGACATCAACGACTTCCGGACGACACAGTCGTTTGACCGCGTTGTTTCGGTGGAAATGTTCGAACATGTGCGGAATCATCAGCTGCTGTTCAGTCACATCCATTCATGGCTCAAGCCCGGCGGACTGCTGTTTGTCCATATCTTCTGCCACCACCGCTACACCTACCCCTTCGAAGTCCACGATGACTCGGACTGGATGGCTCGCTACTTCTTTTCCGGCGGTATGATGCCCTCACAAAACCTGCTGCTGCACTGTCAGCAGCGGCTGCAGCTGTCAGCCCAGTGGCTGTGGGATGGCCGACACTACGAAAAAACCAGCAATGCATGGCTGCAGCGGATGGATGAACAGCAGTCGGAAGTCCGCAGAATTCTGAAATCCGCCTACGGCACCGACTGGAGACGCTGGGAGTCCCGCTGGCGGATGTTCTTTATGGCCTGCGCTGAGCTGTTTGGATACGCGGGCGGAGCGGAATGGTTCGTTTCACACTACCAGTTTCGCCGTATTGATGGCCGCTGACGATTTTCCGCTGACCCGCCCCGAACAGGGAATCTTTCCTGCTTTTCCCACGCCCACGCCTCTGCATTTGCATTCCGGACGGACGACTCTACCATGATGTTCAGAGGCTGCTACTGCAGTCGCCTGCAATCCCTCCGGAATCTCCGCTCAATCACATATCACCGCAGTAAAAAAGGTGCAGCGTGGCCACCATCGACCAGAAAATTCAGGCTCAGAAGGAACTTCTCGACCAACACACTCGCGAAATGGTCAAATGGCACTTCAGTGACGACACCGGCTGCCAGTTCTGGCTGGAAAAAAAACGCGAATTCAACTTCGACCCTCTGACGGAAGTGAATTGCTTCGATGACCTGAAGAAATTCCCCCTGTTTGAAGACGAATGGCTCCGCGGTGGCCCCATGCGACGCTGGGTGCCTCAGCCGCTGCAGAACAAGCCCATTTATGTGTTCGAAACCGGCGGAACTACCGGCATCCCGAAATCACGCGTCGTCGTGGAAGACCACTGGATCGATTATGAACTGTTCAGCGATACACTCCCGGAAGAATCCTTCCCGCGAGGTTCCAACTGGCTGATGCTGGGGCCCTCCGGTCCGCGCCGTCTGCGTCTGGCGATCGAACACCTTGCTCAGCACCGTGGCGGCATCTGCTTCTGCGTCGACCTCGACCCTCGCTGGGTGGTCAAACTGCTGAAGAAAGGCAAGATTGATGAGGCCAAAGAGTACAGTGCACACTGCGTTGATCAGGCACTGACAGTCCTGTCCGCCAACAACGACATCCAGTGCATGTTCACCACTCCCAAGTTGCTTGAAGCGTTGGCATTGAAGCTGATGGATCAGGGCAGCAGCATTGAAGAGGCCGGGATTAAAGGCATTTTCTGTGGTGGCACCGAGTTCACTCAGCAGTGGTATCGGTTTGCTCGCGAAGAACTGCTGGGGCCGAATGTCTACATTACCCCGACTTACGGCAATACGCTGATGGGGCTGGCCTGTGGCAAGCCGCATGACCCCGCGGACAACTACAAGATCACCTACTTTGCGCCGCAACCGCGGGCCGTTATCGAAGTTGTGGACTTTGATGACCACAACAAGCTTGTTGGTTATGGTCAGACAGGCCGAGTCAAGCTGTATACCATGACCAAAGAGTTGTTCGTGCCAGGCTTCCTCGAACGCGACGAAGGTGAACGCGAACTGCCCCATGAAAAGTATCCATGGGATGGTGTCAGCAGCGTTCGTCCGTACCACGTGTTTGCGAAAACCACGACGGTCGGAGTGTACTGAGCCGCCGCAACCAGCCGCACCGCCGGGTGCCATCGCATCCGGCGGTCCTGAAATTCCGCGTAGTATTTTTGTCTGGGGCTGAAGTCATGTCTGTTGTGGAAATTCCGGTCATCCGCTGGGGTAAGCCGTACGAATCGCTGGAAAAAGCGGAAGTTGTACATTTCGAGACCGGTGAGGTCATGGCTCGTATGCATCAGGCCAACGCCGGCCTTGTGCAGATGGATTCCCGGAAATCCGCCAAGGCTCGCGAAGCACTGAAGCAGTTCTCCTGCTCGGAACTGGTCGAGAAATGCAAAGTTGCCGCACAGCTGTACCTCACTGCGGAACTGCCGCTGGGCAACGGAACGCAGACTCCCGAACAATTCTGTTCCATCCAGTCTGCCACCACCGGCCTGCCGCTGAATATGTGCCGGGCCAACATGAACAAGAACGCCTTTGTGCTGAAGCACATGGGCGACATGCTGGACGCACTGACTCGCGGGTTGCCGCTTGATATTCTGTCGCGCGGCTACGGGATGGAATCCCGGAACGTCATGGTCAGCTTCCAGGCAACCACTCCCACTTTGGGACTGGTGCTGCCGTCCAATTCACCTGGCGTGCACACCTTGTGGCTGCCAGCCATTCCTCTGCAGATCGGACTGGTCCTGAAACCAGGTTCTTCCGAGCCGTGGACTCCCTATCGTATGTACGAGGCTTTTGCAGCGGCTGGTGTACCGCGTGAAGCATTCTGTCTGTACCCAGGTCCCCACGATGTCGGCAATAAAGTCCTTGAAACCTGCAATCGCTCAATGATCTTCGGGGGTCAGGCGACGGTTGATAAGTATCACGGTAACCCGAAGGTACAGGCTCACGGTCCTGGCTTCAGCAAAATTCTGCTGGGTGATGACCTTGTTGACCGCTGGGAAGACTATCTCGACATCATGGTCAAAAGTGTGATCATGAATGGTGGCCGTGGCTGCATCAATTGTTCCGGAATCTGGGCCTCGCGTCACACGGCAGAGATCGCCGATGCTATCGCACAACGAATCGGTCCGATCGTACCATTGCCAACAACCGATCCCAATGCCGCGATTGCGGCGTTCACCACTGCCGGAGTTGCTGAGGCGGCCAGTAATCAGATTGATGCCGGACTGAAGCCATCGGTCGTGACCGATGTGACCGCCAAATACCGCGGCGGCGATCGGCTGGTCAGGCAGGAACGCTGCGATTACCTGCGTCCTACCGTGCTGCATGTCACCGACTGCGATAACTCGATGGCCAACACCGAGTACATGTTTCCGTTTGTCTCGGTTGTCCAGTGTCCGCAGGACAAGATGCTGGGAAAAATCGGCCAGACTCTGATCGGTACGGCGATCACAGAGAATGAAAAGTGGATTGCTGAGCTTGTTGATGCCCGCAACATTGACCGTCTGAACGTCGGACCAATCCCAACCTGTGCCTTGAACTGGCTGCAGCCACATGAAGGCAACATTATTGACTTCCTGTTCCGCAATCGTGCCTTCCAGAACAGTCTGCCTCCGGCTCACTGATCACAGATGACTTCTGTGCGGCGCTCCCTGCCGATTTCCCTCGAGGGATTCTGCAGTTCTCCGCACGACAGATTTTTCCAGAGCAGATTTCCAGGTGCCCACGAAACGCACAGCACCCTCCAGATCTCAGACACACAGCAGGCCGGGTGGTACCCCGGCCTTCCGTTTTGTGGATCTGTTTGCCGGGATCGGAGGACTTCGGCAGGGGTTCGAACGCGTCGGCGGTTCCTGTGTTTTCACCAGCGAATGGAATGCACTCGCGCAGCAGACGTATGTCGCCAACTACCATGACGACACAGACCATCTGCTTGCCGGAGACATTACCCAGATAGACGCCAATGCGGTCCCGGCTCACGACGTGCTGCTGGCCGGTTTTCCCTGCCAGCCATTTTCTATTGCCGGCGTCAGCAAAAAGAATTCGCTGGGCAGAGCCCATGGCTTCCGTGATGCAGCACAGGGCACTCTGTTCTTCGACGTCGCGCGACTGATCGAATATCATCGACCGGCGGCCTTTCTGCTGGAAAACGTGAAAAACCTTGCCAGTCATGACAAAGGCCGAACATTCAGTGTGATTCTTCGGACTCTGCGCGAAGAACTGGGATACCAGAACCTGCATTGGCGAATCCTTGACGCCAGATCCTGGGTACCTCAGCATCGTGAACGCATCTTTCTGGTTGGGTTTCGAGAATCGAACGGGTTTTCTTTTGACAACCTGCCGGTACCTGATCCAGCAAACGGCCCCAGGTTGGCCTCCATTCTGCATCCTGCGAATGGTACGGAACCGCCGGACGAGCCTTACACGCAGGGGCCTCTGGGCGTTGTGAACCCCAAATACACGCTCTCAGATAAGCTCTGGCTGTACCTGCAGAACTACGCCCAAAAACATCGCCTCAAAGGCAATGGCTTCGGGTTTGGACTTGTCGGACCAGGCGATGTTGCACGCACTCTTTCGGCCCGCTATTACAAAGACGGCTCTGAAATCCTCGTGGCTCAACCCGGACAAAACCCCCGTCGCCTGACCCCCCGTGAATGTGCCCGCCTGATGGGCTTCGAACAACCGCTGAAAACGCAGTTTTCCATCCCCGTCTCTGATACCCAGGCTTACCGCCAGTTCGGGAATGCGGTTGTTGTGCCAGTGGTGTCCGCAATCGCTCGACACATGCAACCCTGGCTACCCAGCCATAACGCGACGGTCACACAGTAGCAGTAAGACCATTGTCTCCTCTGCCAACTGACCCCACAACGCATCCCCAAATTCACAGCCACCAGCCCCAATGCATCCCACTGCCCACCTGATTACTGATTACTGACCACTGATCACCCATTCGTATCATTCGTGTCATTCGTGGTTCCAAATCCCCCCATGCCCCCCTGCATGTTTCCGTGTTTTCCGTGTCCTTCCGTGGTTCAAATCCCTCCAGCCACCCGTCTTTTTTCCGCGTCCTTCCGCGTCCTTCCGCGTCCTTCCGCGGAAAAAAACATCACCCAACCACCACCCGACGGCTGACGCCGATGGCTCGCCCATACCCGCCTGGGACCACCGAGCACCAACTCGGTGACTCAAATTCATCGACCTTCGGCTCGGCAGGAGCCTCGCCCTTTCAAAACGGAACCTCACGGGCTCTAAAAACCTACCACTGATTACTGATTACTGATCACTGACCACTGAAAACTGAAAACAATCCGCATGGCGGGTTATCCCGAGTTTTCGGCCTTTACCATCCAGAGACTTTCCTCGGTCTCATCACAAAACCAGATTGCAAAGCTGCAATCTGATGCAGGCGGGATTCCGCGACATCGGCCTTCTGTGTGGGATCGCCGTACGCGCAATCAGTTCCCCCGCCTGACGCCTGCAGACTGGAATACACAGGAGTCACAAATGATGTTGAAGAAATGCATGGTCGGCACATTGATGCTCAGCATGGCAGCCGGTGCGGTCGCCGTCCAGGGTCCTCCGACAGGCAAATTGATTCGTGGCACTCGCGGCGCTGACACGCTGTATGCTCACGCAATCTCTGGCGAGCCACAGATCGCTCAGAATTACGAAGCCGCCGGTACAGGAGCCACTGGCCCAAACGGTGAAACTCTGCGAGCCGATAATCCTGATGATCCTGTACAGGCCGCCACTCGCACGTACTACGCCGGACAGACTTACGACGACCATCTGAAAACCATGATCGGCGGTCAGGGCGCAGATAAGTTCATCATCAAAACCTATATCTCCGGAAAACCGGCTATCGTCGCCCGACATGTCAATGATGACGGCACCATCAATTGGGGTGGCGTCGCCGGCGAAAACCAGAATGTCCATGATCACTGGACCGAATTCATCGGCTACGTTCAGATCAATGACTTCAGTCGTCAACAGGGAGATACACTGCAGGTCCGCGGACATACTGCTGCACTGCGTTCGCTGGAGGTCGTCAATGGCGACACATTCATCGTTGTCCAGTCACAACAGGGCAATGGTGGTGGTGCCCACGATGAAGACATCCTTGGATTTATCGTTGTCAAAGGCGTAGCACTGACCGCCGCTGATATCCAGTTCGTCGGTACCGCAGATGGCATCGCCAAAACATGGACCGACTTCCAGAACCTCGTCGCCTACTACGATCTGATTGCCGACTCACTGCCAGCCGGCGAGCTGATTGTCAGACGCCGAGGTAACAATGTCCCGATGTTCCCGTACCCGTTCGCTGACCAGACAACAGGACATGCCTGCGGTTGCGGAAATGCCGTCTGTCAGTCCGGTACCCCCTGATTCCGCTGAACTTTCAGGTGCAGCTGCGGCGGATCCCCTGCCACACCGCCGCAGCTCGCCTGTCAGTCACGATTCCACATTCGAACGAATCTCACCGTCATCCTGCATCCACAGATGAATCGTATTCGCGCGACAACACACCGGACAATCCTCGATCAGTGTCTGACTGTCTCCCTCCGAGATATCCACCGGAATTACTATCTCCTCGCCGCACGAATCACAGATATAGCTGGCCTCCGCCCCTGTCACCCCAGCCCGCCCGGCACTCTGCTCCACATCCTCATCCGGCGGCAACTGCTCACCAGCCAGCAGCATTCCACACGCCCACTGCAGCACCTCCAGTGACCCCTCATCCGATAGACGATGATCGACTCCCACGGAAATCAGCAACTCTCGAGATAGTCCGGATCGCTCCAGCAGCTCAACCGAATCCTGCCACGGCACAAGTTCATCCGCCGGACTGTGCAGAATCAGAACCGGTGCCCGCAATGGCCGACTGGGCTCCCACCGCTTCCATGCCGGACACATCAGCACGCGAGGAACGGTACCGCAGTCAAGACTCTGAGCAATTACGGCTCCGCGAGACGCCCCGATAATCACATCCGGAAGCTGCTGCTCAAATGCCAACTGCCCCTGCCGAATCGCCACCTGCAGATCCTCTGCGTCCAGCGCCGGATTGCACACCTCGTGGCCTCGACTGCGCAACCACGACGGCTTCATCCCCCCAGGCACTGAACGCCATCCATGCAGATACAGAATCTTCATCACAGACGATCCACGCAATAATGCACCACAGCGGCAAACGACACAAGGTCACCGGTCTGTTATAGTCCCGGCAAAGCCCAGGTCACCCGCCCGACGTCCGATTCTCCGAAAACCGGTCTTCACACTCACATGACACCGCTCGCAGCAACAACAAAACCTGCCGAAAAGCTCATTCTCTGGCTGGCTGAAGGCTGCTGGCTCGGACGCATCCCCAAAGCTCCCGGAACCTTCGGTTCACTCTGGGGACTGCCCATCGGCTGGCTCTTCTGGCACTGTCAGACTCCTCCGCTGCTCCGCGGACTCGTCTGGCTGCTGCTGTTTCTGCCCGGCATCTGGCTCTGCCAGACCGCCGCACGACTCAGACAACGCAAAGATCCCGGCAGTGTCGTCTGGGACGAAATCACCGCATTCCCATTGGTCTGGATCATCGCAGACCTGTCATGGACGGTGCTGATCGCAGGCTTTCTGCTGTTCCGCCTGTTTGATATCACCAAACCATGGCCAGTCCGGCAGTTTGAAAAACTGCCCGGAGGCCTCGGAATCATGGCCGACGATCAGATCGCTGCACTCTACACCGCGGCCATCCTGCTGCTGATCTTCTGAAATCACTGCAGGTTCATGTCGGCAGCTTCATCAGCAGATTCGCATCGCGACTTAACAGCCACGTCCCATTCACTCGCCGAAAAATCGACAGCGTGTGACCGGAACGTTCGATCGCTCGCTCAGTTCCTGCCGGAGTAATCGCGACTGCCAGTCGACTCCACAGATACGCCATGTCCCCGCAGACCTGCACCTCCTGAACCTCTGAAACACTCTCAAACTTCGGCAGTACACTGCCCGGTGGCTGCCGCGCGATCGATGCAAACTCCTCACGACCCATCGGCGCACGGCCCGGCAGCAGAAACACCACATCGTCTGTCATCAGACCAAGAATCGTTTCTGCATCACCCCGCGCAGTCGCCGACAGCCACGTCTCAACCACACCACGAATCTGCTCCTCATCGGTTCCCATCACCACCCTCACTTCCTGCGCACCAGCTTCTGAGCCCGCTTGCCAATAATGTCGCCCACATAGATGTTGCCCTGAGAATCCAGCGATAGTGCATGCAGCCAGTTCACATCTCCAGGCTGTTCCGCACCATCAACACCCTTCGGGATCGTCCACAACTGTCGAGCCCGCCCATGCACATCAAAACGCACCAGTAACTGATCCTTCGGAGGACAGCTGAGTGGGGCACCCGGATAGGCAGGATCTTCCCGCCACGGCATCGGCGACGCACCACACACCCAGATCTCGTCCTTCGCCGTAACCCAGAAACCCCACGGAATAATCACGTCCCCCCACGAATCCAGCAACTCCCCGGACTGATTGTAAACCTGCACTCGAGTATTGTTGCGGTCAGCAACATACAGACGACCCTGCGAATCCATCGCAATCGCATGTGGCAGACTGAAATCCCGCGGACCATTCCCCAGCTGCCCCCACGCCTTCACAAATCGACCAGACGCATCAAAATGCACAACACGATTATTACCGTACCCGTCCGAAACAAACACATCCCCATTCTCCGCAATCGCCATATCCGTCGGCTTGTCCAGATGCGTCTTGTCCTCGCCTGGCTCACCCGCAGTACCCAGCGTCAGCAGAATATCGCCATATGGCGAAAACTTACGCACAACATGCAGACCAATATCCGCCAGCCAGACATTCCCCTCACGGTCTATCTTGATGTGATGCGCTGACCCGACTGTTTCCGCTCCCCACGCACGCACCAGCCGCCCCTCCGTCGTATACACCTGAACCGGCGGATTTGAGCGAGTGAAAATCCAGACCTGATCCTTTGCATCCACCGCGATCCCCGGCATGGCTGCCCACTGAAAATCCTTCGGCTTCTGCGGCCATGCAGCATCCACCTCGTAAAGCGGACTGACGTCCACGCGAGGGTAGGGCGGTGTCTTGCCCTTCTTTGCCGCCTCCTCGTCTGAAGTGCCAGTCGCACGTCGCTCCTGAGCCACCACCGAACCAGTGTCAGCAGCAATCGGTATCAGCACGGTCAACAGCAGTAGCCAACGCATACGCTGCGCACCCACCGCATTTCCTGTACTCATCAGCATCCTCCTCATCACAGAACAGCTGGTTTCCCGACAAATACCGCTGACGTCAGTGCCACAGCAGAACAGCCTAACGCTGCCTGCCACAGAATACCACCAGCAACGCTCTTCGCATCCCAACCAATCTGCAGACTCGCCCCACGGCAATCTTCTGCCTCTGAACGTGACGTTACTCACAATCATCTGTACACTCACAAGTAAGATCTGTACAGACGGCCTGCGGTCACCTGACCGCAGGCCAGCATCTGTTCCAGCAACTCCCTGTCCCATCTTCGGAGAGTCTCATGCGGTTGCCCATTCTGTTCCTGCTGTTGTGCTGCACCCCCTTCAGCCAATCGCCTGCCCAGCAGAAACTCAGCGATCTGCCTTACCGCGACGGTGGACACGAACGCCATGTGCTCGACATTTACCTGCCCGCACAGAAGTCCGATCAGCTGCGGCCCGTGATTTTCTGGATCCATGGCGGGGGCTGGCAGGCCGGAGACAAAAGCGACGTGGGCCTGAAACCAATGGTCGCCACAGCCAAAGGCCACGTGTTCGTATCCACCAACTACCGCCTGCTGCCCCACGTCCCCATGGAACAACTGATCGATGACGTCGCGGCTGCTCTCGGTTGGGTGCGACGCAACATTGCCACCCACGGCGGTGATCCCGATCGTATCATAGTCGGTGGCCACTCTGCGGGAGCTCAGTTGGCTGCCATCCTCTGCACAGATACTGCATGGCTGGCAAAATATGACGTCCCGTTCACGTCATTGCGGGGCTGCATTCCGGTTGATGGTGACACTTATGATATTCCCAAAATCATTGCGACCGCTGAACATCGGCAGATGCTTTATGGCGGCAAGATGTTCACATTCGGGCATCGTCAGAAATTCGGCAACGATCCGGAGCAGCACGTTCGCTTCTCGGCCGTCACCCATGTCGCCAAAGACAAGCACATTCCTCCGTTCCTGCTGCTGTATTTCACCGGTAATCCCGATACCAGCGCCCAGGCTCGACGCCTCGCTGAGGTCCTGCAGGCCGCGGAAATTTCCGCAAAGGCCTTCGGGAAAGGAAATACCAACCACAGCCAGCTGAATGACGATCTCGGCAAACCGGATGACCCGGCGACAGTGGAATACCAGGCATTCATCGACCACGTCCTGCAGTAGTCCCTCTTCCTGCAAGCACTCAGCCTTTTTTCAGACTCACCCTATGACTGACTCCAGCAGCACTCAGAGTGACGAAACACTCTCGGCCGATCAACTCAGTATTCTGTACCAGTCGCTGACCATGCTCTTTTCCGGGACGGCCGCCGAAACGCTGACCGCATTTTGTGGCAAGGCCTCGGCACGTACGCTGGCGGTCGGCGAAATCCTGATGTCGGAATGGGAAACCGCCAACGATGTCTACGTGCTGCTCAGCGGTCGCTGCGGGTTTTACACGCAGAATGCCGAACAGCAGCTGCGCCTGATGGAGACAGTGGATCGCCCAGGGGAATTGATCGGTGCACAATCGTTGCTGGAAGGTCGCCAGTTTCGCAGCGCTTCAGTGATCGCCCTTGATACCACCACTCTGGCAGTTCTGCGAGGTGAGACTTTCCGCAAACTGCTTCGCAATGATAAAGCTGCCGCAGATCGACTGTCCGCCCGCACCGTCCGATATGCGCTGAACAAGCTGGGAGTTCTGGCAGCAGAACTCGCTCAGCAGACGGAACTGCAGAACGCTCCCCAGGCCGCGGTCCGCCAGTTCCCTGCCGGTACCACGCTGTATCAGGCTGGTCAGCCGGCCGAGCATGCGTGGTTCCTGCTGGCCGGTGAAGTCGCCCTCACGCGTGCTGACAGCACTCTGCCCTCGGAAACCATTCGAGCCGGCCTGTTGTTCGGACAGGCTGATGTGCTTGCCGAAACCCCGCGCCGTGAATATGCCACTGCAGTCACCGCCGTCGAAGTACTCAGTGTGAGCGCTGAAGTTCTGCGTTCCTGTCAGCAGCAGGGCGGTCGACTGGGCACCATTCTCACCGCCCTCACATCCGCTCACAAGTTGCCGCAGCTGGGAACCGTTTATCGGTACATGGCACAGGTTGATCAGCAACCCTGCATCGTCAGCGATTATACTCAGCCCACAGGCAGCCGTATTCGCGTTCGTTATTTCCCACACCTGCCCGCAACAGTGGCAACTCGCGAAGAACCCCTGACCGACACCATCACGCTCACAGCGCCCGATGGCAGTTGCCTGCTGGTGCTTACAAAAAGTGGTGCTGTCATTGGACTGACTGTGCTGCGTGAATGGGATCAGCTGCCCAGCGCCATGTCCTTGATTCTGCGAAACGCCAGCCTTGCTGACTGGCAGCAGCGGGCCTTCGAATCAACCGGAGACCTGCTGCTGGAAAATGCAGCCTCCCGCACACCAGCCGGTGCTGAAATCATCTGCGCCTGCACAAATGCCACCGCTTCAATGCTGCGTTCTGCCGCACGTTCTGCGACGTGTGTTGAAGATCTCACCAGACTGACCGGTGCCGGTGGAATCTGCGGCGGCTGCCGCGGCAGACTGCCTGTGTTTCTCGGACAAATGGAGGTCTCACTCTGCCGTATTCAGCGTGCCCCACTGGCCACGGGATCCATTAAAGTCCGCCTTGAAACGGTTGATGAAACACCATTGCCTCAGGCGCGAGCCGGCCAGTTCGTTCGCGTTGAAGCACTCGTTGATGGGGCCTGGATCGGACGTCCATACACACTCACGGACGCCTCCCCCTCGGCCTTTGAACTGGGAGTCAAATTGGAGCAGAATGGGTTTTTCTCAAACTGGCTGAACAACGCGGCAGCAGGGACTCTCGTCAGAGTTCTGCCACCACAGGGTGATGTCTGTCCGGCAGCGGATGACCCGCGACCGCTGCTGTATATTGTGGCTGGCATCGGAGTTACCCCGGCCATGGCCGCAATCCGAAAACTGGCCTCCAGCCGCAATGTGCATGTGCTTTACAGCTACCGCTCTGCAGATTCCGCTGCCTATCTTGACGATCTGCTCAGCGTCGCAGACGCCGGAAAGATCACTCTGACACAGCACTGCACGGCAGACCGCGGCAGACTGGACAGCCAGCATGTCACCGAATGTGCGTCCGCCCTCGGAGCAGCAGAAGTCGTTGTCTGCGGCCCCGGAGATTTTAATCGCATGGTCCTGTCAACACTCGCCGGGATGCCCGGAATGACACTCCGAGCCGACAGCTTCGATCACCCCCAGCGCGGTGCAGGACTGCAACTGATGCCCGGAGGCTGGCGAAAAAAGGATTTTAAGCCGGACTACCCCGCTGGCCCACCCATTCCACTCAAATCAAAACTACCCGCTGCAGAACAGGCCGCACAGTTCCTCCGTGAATTCGAAGCCGAATGCCCCGGACGCTGCCAGGTCAACGATCGCATTCAGCAGGCACAGCACGAACTGGCTGAAACCGGAGTCTGGAATATGACTCCCGAAGAACTGGGATTCGCTGCCCGCATCGCGTGGCGAAACGCCGAACGCTGCGTCGGACGACTCTACTGGAAAGGTCTTCATCTCCGCGACTGCCGACAGCTCACCGAACCCGCACTGATGGCAGAAGCCCTGTTCGACCACCTGCGGTTCGCATGGAACGGGGGCGATCTCAGGCCCGCAATCTCTGTCTTTTCACCAGGCACCCGCGATGTCCCCGGTCCACGACTCTGGAACCCCCAGCTGCTGCGCTATGCCGGCTATCGCCTCCGCTCCGGAAAACAGATGGGCGATCCCGCCCAGAATGCCGTCACCGAACACATCATGCGACTTGGCTGGGAACCTGCAGGAACCGATTTCGACCTGCTGCCGCTGGTCATTCAGACCGCTGAACACGGACCCCGGATGTTCGAATTGCCCGCTGACTGCCGACCAGAAGTCCGTCTGTCACACCCCCAGCAGAACTGGCTCCTTGAACGTGACCTGAAATGGTACGCAATCCCAGCCGTCGCTGATATGGCACTTGACGCCGGAGGCTTCATGTATCGCCTGATCCCGTTCAATGGCTGGTACCTGAATACGGAAATCGCAGCCCGCAATCTCACCGATACCAATCGCTACAACCTGCTGCCCGAACTTGCCGAACGCATGGGACTGGATATTTCCAGTGAACGCACCTTATGGCGCGATCGATCCATGCTGATGCTGCACGAAGCCGTCCTGCACTCGTTCGATCGCGCTGGAGTCAAAATTGCCGATCATCACAGCGTCTGTCACGAATTCCTGGAGTTCTGTCGCAATGAACAGGCCGTCGGACGAGAACCCAACGGCAAATGGATGTGGCTCGTCCCACCATTCTCCTCCGCAGCGACTGTCCTGTACCAGGAACCCTTCCGCGACCGCGCCTTCAAACCGGCCTACTGCATGCAAAAACCTGTCTGGGAATCGCTGGTCAGCACAGCACAGTCACCCCGGCAATAACTCTGCTCCACACTCAACACCCAGACACACACGGCAGTCGCCGTGAAACATTCGCTCGTCCCCATCCACGGCACGCCTGCGTGGATCCAACTGCTCAAAATGAAAAACTGGAAAACAGCACCCGGAACCTCTCAACCATCCTGCGTTTCAAAGTTCAGGTTCGCCCCGGCTGAACTCTGAAATCGCTGTTTGTCCGCACCACGGTTGAAGGGACCACGACTATGCTTCGCCCTCGAATCAACGCACTGTTGCCTACTCGACGAGCCGCTTTCACACTCGTGGAATTGCTGGTTGTCATCTCCATCATCTCCGTTCTGGTCTCACTGATACTGCCCGCCATACAGTCAGTTCGTGAAGCAGGTCGCAGAACGCAGTGCCTGAATAACATTCGCAATCTCACACTCGCCGCTTCCGCCTGGGCCGAAACTCATCAAGGCAGACTGCCACCCGCCGGCACCTATCCGGCAAGTGCCAGCGGTTCTGTTGCCCCCAGTCACAGCTGGGTCGTTGAACTCCTGCCGAATCTTGATCAGGTGTCACTCTATCAGCGTTGGAATCTGAATGTCCCCTTCTTCGATCCCGCAAATGCCGGCACGGGTGCTGTCAGTCTGCCCGTTCTGACCTGTCCCACCGATGTGACAGCCAGCGGCATCGATGGCGGACTTTCCTACGTCGCCAATATGGGTATCGGTGATATTCATGTCGACTTCGATCCCTCACTGGGCGCGCCTGGACTTGGACATATTCCCGTCAGCGAATGCTATGAAGCCGGTGGCACCATCGCCTGGAAAGCCACAGAACCACGATACTCGCATCAGCTGTATCACGTGGAAGGTGATCTGAACGTATTCGTGCCCCGGATCGAATCTGAAATACCACTCGCTCCGCTCAATCTGCTGCCCACAGACTGCCGCAGTGCTCTGATCGGACAGATCTTTGATGGCGCAGCCAACACCTTCATGTTCAGTGAAAATGTCAACGCCGGAAGACAGCTCGGAAGTCGCTGGGGACAGCGTCAGACATGGGCTGATCCCTCACCACGCAACTGCGGCTTCGTTGTCCCGGTCTACAATCTCTCCTCCACCGGCATCACCTGGAGTACCATCGCCACCTCGCTCGCTCGCATTGGCCTGCCGCCGGAAAATGGACCGTTCTGCCTGCCCAATCAGATGAAAAACTCAACCGATGGAGCTGCCCCCTATCCCAACAGCCGCCACCCGCAGCTGTGCAGCTTCTCCTTCTGTGACGGCTCCGCTCGAGCCATCAGTGAAAAAATCGACGCTGCCGTCTTTATCCAGCTCGTCACACCCGGTGCCACGCGAGTTCGCCAGTCGCCCGGCAGCCTCAGTGCACTACCCGGTTACGACCCCGAACCCATCCACTCGCAGAATACAGTCAATTGAACCGTTGCCTTTTGACAACAACTCCGCAAACTCCACAGAATCGCCGCCCAACTCCCCAGTCTGGCGGCGATTTTTCTTGCTCAACGCCAATTCATGTACACAGCCGCAAATGACATTGCTTCGGGTGTTGACAACACAGACGACTTAATCCCGCGCAGCTCGGCAGAAGCCTCGCCCTCCCAAAGGGAACTTCGCACGCTCTGACCACTGACCACTGACCACTGATCACTCACAACTCAACACTGCTCACCTCAACACACCCAAACATGACACCCATTCGTGTCATTCGTGGTTCAAACTCCCCCAGCCACCCGTATTTTTTCTGCGGACATCCACGCCCTTCCGCGGCAAAAAAACATCACCCAACCAACACCCGACGGCTTACGCCGACAGCTCGACCATGCCCGCCTGGGACCAACAAGCACCAGCTCAGTGACTCAAATCCACCGACCTTCGGCTCGGCGGGAACTCCCAAGGGGAACTTCGCGGGCTCTGATCACTGACAACTGACTTCGGCTCGGCAGGAGCCTCGCCCTCCCAAAGGGAACTTCCCTGGGACCACCGAGCAACAGTTCGGTGACGCCTGACAACAGCACCCGCCAGCTGACGCTAACGGCTCGCCAAGGGGGCCAGCAGCTAC
>CAXBSH010000017.1:0-33212 GCA_963977705.1 uncultured Planctomycetaceae bacterium | reverse complement strand
GCAGTTGTCAGTTGTCAGTTGTCAGTTGTCAGTTGTCAGTTGTCAGTTGTCAGTTGTCAGCTGGCGGGAAGTTCCCCTTGGGAGGGTGAGGCTCCCGCCGAACCGAACGCAGCTGGACTAACGTGCCCAAACTGCTGTTCTGCAGTCCCGTTGGCGAGCCGTTAGCGGCAGCTGACGGGTGTTGTCGTATGAGTGTTACCGAGGAGGTGCTCGGTGGTCCCAGGAACAAGCAGTTGTCAGTGATCCGTGTTCGATGCACGCGCAGTGCTCCCTTGGAGGGTGAGGTTCCCGCCGAACCGAATGCCGGTGGACTACCGTGCCCAAACTGCTGTTTGGTTGGCTCGTTGGCGAGCCGTTAGCGGTAGCTGACGGGGGTTGTCGTCAGAGGTTGTCCCTACAGCCGGTTTGTTAGTGCCGGGGGGGTGGGCTGGAGCTGAGGTGAGCGGTTCATGGCTCAGCGCTGGCTTCGCCCTGTCGCAATGGTGGGTCAACGATTCGGACGAACTTCCGGCGAGGCTTTCGACCAGCCTCTTTTGCCTCTCGGTGATTGACAGCATGTCGATTTGGTGCCAAAATGCGAAGCAATCTTTTGGGCACCAAATCGTCATGCGGTGACATTGGTGCCTGTTTTAATCTCTAATTTCGGGCACCGAAACGACATGAGGACCTTTGTCGGCCGCAGGCACGAGCAGGCTGAGTTCCGGGAACTGCTTCTGAAGAGAAGCAGTTCGCTGGTGACATGTCATGGTCGACGACGCATCGGGAAAAGTCGATTCATTCGCGAATGCGCGAAGCAGGCAGACGCCTTTTTCGAATTCTCGGGTCTGCCACCACGTCCGGGGCTGACCAGCAAACAGCAATTGGCCAGTTTTGCTGAGCAGTTGTGTCAACAGTCACGGGCACCAAGATTGCTCCTTGAGAATTGGTTGACGGCTTTTCAGTTGCTGGCAAGTCAGTTACCTGCGAAAGGTACGGTCGTCATTTTGTTTGACGAGATTTCGTGGATGGGTATCGGTGAACCTGATTTCGCCGGATACATCAAGCAGGCATGGGATGATCTGTTTTCACGTCGTGAACGAACCGTGGTCGTTCTCTGCGGTTCGGTCTCGTCATGGATTGAGCAGAACATTCTGAACAACACCGGGTTTGTCGGTCGATGCTCGTGGCAGTTCCATTTGGGACCGCTTGAATTATCCGAGTGTCAGCAGTTCTGGGGTAGGTCTGCAGCCCGCATCAGCACCACCGAAAAGCTTCGCTTGCTGGCGATAACAGGGGGTGTGCCACGATACCTCGAAGAGCTCGATCCGGGGAAAACCGCCGAGCAGAACATTGCTCGACTTTGCTTTCATCCCAGTGGAATGCTGTTCAACGAATTTGACAGCATCTTCAGCGATATTTTTCATCGTCGAGCCACCAGTTATCGAGAGATCGTGCGGGCCCTGGTCGATGGTGCAAAAGGTGTGGATGAAATCAGTCGGCAGATTGGTCGAGTGCGGGGAGGCAGTCTCAGTCTGGCGCTGACAGAGCTTGTCAGTGCCGGCTTTCTTTCAAAGGATGTTTCCCCGAAGTTGTTCGGGTCACTCACCACGTCCCGGAATTCTCCATCGCGCCAGTTACATTATCGACTGGCCGATAACTATCTGCGGTTTTATCTGAAGTACGTCGAGCCTTATCGGGATCAGATCGCCAAAGGTCGCTTCAGGACAACGTCTCTCGAGAGTCTTGACCAATGGGACGCAGTGATGGGTCTGCAGTTCGAGAATCTTGTGCTGGGGAACGTCGATGTGATCCTTGAGGAGCTGCAGATTCCTCGTCATACCGTGACTTATGCGGGCCCTTATCGGCAGAATGCAACGCAACGCCAGAAGGGCTGCCAGATTGATCTTCTCATCCGGACCAGAAGATCTGTCTATCTGTGTGAGATCAAATTCAAACGTCGGATTGAAGCGTCGGTGATTCACGAGATTGATCAGAAAATTGAAGCATTGAAACTGCCTCAGCGGCAATCGATTCGAACCGTCCTGATCTATGATGGCGAACTGGCACCAATGATCGAGGAAGATCAGGCGATAGACTTTCTGCTTCCCGCAAGCAGGCTGTTTATGAAACGGGCATAAGCAACGAGTGACGTGGAAGCGACAGTCTTCCGATCGCGAGGTTGCTAAGAATCGCCGTTCTGCGGTGATATGGTCCCCCGGCAGGTGCTCAGCAGTCCCGTTGGCGAGCCCTTAGCGGCAGCTGTCGGGTGTTGTCGTGTGAGTGTTACCGAGCTGGTGCTCGGTGGTCCCAGGGGCGTCCTGTTTTGCAGCTTTCACAGTGCGGGAAGTTCCCCTTGGGGGGTGAGGCTCCCGCCGAACCGAATGCAGCTGGATTCCTTGCCCGGGCTGACACTCGGTTGGCCCGTTGGCGAGCCCTTAGCGGCAGCTGTCGGGTGTTGTCGTGGTGCTTTTGTGGTCGTGTTTTTTCCGACCACGAATGACACGAATCACACGAATGGGGATTGTGAAGGGGACGTGATCGCGGGGATGGATAGCACGGAATGGGACGGCACGGGGTGGAATTGCAAACCTGAGGTGTGTGCCTTCAGCGGCGGAGCGGCGGCAGCATTTAGCGGCAGACTTCAGCCTGCAGAACAGTTGACCGACACATACCCAAAGCTGCAAATCGGCGACAGCAAGTATCAACACGAAACGCCGTGACCGAGCTGGTGCTCGGTGGTCCCAGGGGCAATCAGTTTTCAGTGATCAGTTTTCAGTGATCAGTTTTCAGTGATCAGTTTTCAGTGATCAGTTGTCAGTGATCAGTGTTCGATGCACGTGAAGTTCGGTTTGGGAGGGTGAGGTTCCCGCCGAACCGAAAGCAGCTGGATGACCCTCCCCAAACTGCTGCTCGGTTGGCCCGGTGTGCGGGGTGTGGCACCAGTGACGTCTACTCAGTAAAAGGCTGTCGCCAGACGCCGACGATAGTCCGACGCCATTTTGGATTTGGGACCCATCACTGTCAGCAGGCCGACCATCGCTTCTTTCGCCTGCACTCCAACACCGCCACGGTCCTGACGCACCAGTTCCAGCAGCAGCTCACAGGCCTCTTCGAAACGACTGTCCGCTCCAAGGGCTTCAGCAAGCTGCAGTTTCGCCGTCAGATCACCCGGGGCAGCTTCGACAGCCTTTCTGGCCGCCGTCACTCCGCCCGAATCCTCAACCTGACTTCTGAGTTCCAGTTGCTCCAGCAGGACCTGAGCCTCTGGTTCCAGATATCCGCGTTTCTGCAGCTCCTCAAGAATCTCGCGAGACTCCTGATCACGATTCAGCTCCAGCAGGACCCGTGCGTGGGCAATACGAAATGTGGCTTCGTCAGGCTGCAGCTCGGCAGCTTTGCGATATTCCACTTCCGCATCAGCCACTCGTCCTTCAGACTCGCACTGCTGACCACGCTCCCACGCTTCCCCAGCCGGTGATGGCAGAAATTCCTGCAACCATGCTCGCAACTGAGCCTCCTGTTTGAGACCGGCAAAATGACTGACCGGCTGACCGCCAGACATCGCCACCACAAACGGAATAGACTGCACTCCAAAAGCACCCGCAATTTCGGGCAACTGATCGACGTTGACCTTCACCAGGCAGAAGGCCCCCTGCATTTCCGTCGCCAGCTTTTCCAGCAGCGGCATCAGCTGACGACAGGGACCACACCACTCAGCCCAGAAATCCACCACGACCGGACGCTCCTGCGATTGCTGGATCACGTCCTGACGGAATGTTTCCATCGTTGTGTTGATAATGACTGGTTTGCCCGCGTTCATGATTCCCGTCCGTTCTGTGGGTGATGCAGTGGAAATCAGAGTTCCGTCCAGTAGTCCGCCCACTGTCCGAAATTCTCTTCCACACTGATCCGCAGTCTGCTCAGCCCTGACTGCTTCTTTAACTGCAGTCTCTCGCATAATGAGTCAGACAGCCAGCGAGCGATCAGTTCGGCGGTCGTATTTTCCACAGGTAGAATCCGACAGTCTTCTGCCGGGAATACCCAGCGACGATCCTCGAATCTGGCCGTCACCTCCCGCCCATCGTCGGACCGCTGCACCGAAATCTGCTGATGACGTTCGGGCAGCAGCACGGAGTGGTCCAGTTCTGCAACCAGACTCTGCAGACCGTCCCGCAATGCGATAAAGTCAAACACATAGCTGTTTTCATCCAGTGCACCTTCAATGGCCGCCTCCACTCGCCAGTTGTGCCCATGCAGCCGCTCGCAGATGTTCCCATTGAACGTAATAAAGTGCGCTGCACTGAAGACCAGACCGTCCTTGATTACTCGCACACCAAAGCCTGTCCGGCCGGCACTCATCTGTCTGCCCCCCAACAAACAATAAAAAAAGCCAGTCTGCCGAGCAGACTGGCCTGTCGATCAGTATCCCTGAACCAGCGTAACTTCAGCGAACACGACCCGCTGCCGGCTCTTCGGCCTGCGGCTCAGTGCCCTGCTCACGTACACGAGTCTCTGCCTTGACCAGCAGTTGCTGTCCCTGAGCAATCTGACCCGGGTGGAAGTAACGGCGGAAACCATGAATCCCACGCACTGTCTTCGTTGACAGCTGCTCCCAGCTCATGTTGTCAGTGCGAGTCCAGATGGCAGCCTGAGCTGACTGCTGATCAATACGACCAGTTCCCACCATCTCAATCAGTTCAGCCAGTACGGCATCCTGAGTGTATTCGCTGGTCTTGACCATGCGGTACTGAGCTGTCGGGTTGGGTTCTGCTTTGCCATGGTTCAGGCAGGCAGATGTGAATGGCACCTTCAGAGTACGCTCGGGGGGAATCGAGAAGAATCCACCGCCGCCCATACCGCCACCACCCATGCCGCCCATGCCACCGCCACCCATACCACCCATGCCACCACCCATGCCGCCCATGCCCCCGCCCATGCCACCACCCATGCCGGGCATAGTGATCACAACAAGGTCTGCGACGTCATAGATCCGAGTGACAAGGTTTTCTTCGCTTTCGGCTGTGGCGACCGTGGTGACCATCATGACTTCGTTCTTGATCATGACTGTCAGGTCCTGATCCTTCACTTTCGCGAAGATCAGTTCCAGAGCATTCCGCATGGTGATACCAGCGAGATCAACATCGGCAACCTGTGTATCGTCGAGGAATGTTGGCTTGTCACCCAGATCCGGATCAGACTCATCAAGAATGATCCGCATCGTGTACGGGCCTTCCGCTGTATACGCGTCGGCAATAAATCGCAGGATTTCTCCCAGGGAGTTATCACCGGGGTAAGACAGTGCACGAGGCAGTGGTTCGTCCAGCTTCTTCTCAAGCCACTCTTCAACCGGCTTGATCGAACGCAGTGACAGAGACTTGTACTTTTCCTTACGCTTGATCGTCAGGGCGCGCCACACGTCGGCCGGTGGATACTGAACTGGTGGTTCATCCGGGAACGGCACATGGGACAGTTCGACCTGATACAGCGTTTCAAGGAAACGGTCGTTTCGCAGATTGACGAGGTCGTAGGCCTTCTGCAGCTGGCCAGAGGCTTCGGACATGACGAGGGCCGCTGTCGCGGTGCCGTTGCCCGGCTCGTCTCGCAATGCTTCACGGGAAACCGCTTCGGCATCTTCGTAGGCGTTGACGTCACCACGGCGAGCACGTTCGAGCAGTCCGCGGACCTGGTCGATCAGAGTTCGCAGACGCTGCTCTTCCAGATTGACCTGTGCCAGACGCTCACGCTGGGCTTCGAGGTTAGCGCGAGTTTCGGACAACTGCAGCTGGCGGATTTCGTTGGTCTGACGAGCCGAGTCGACGCGGGTATAAGCGGCGACAACACGACGCTCCAGTTCCTGACGTTTTTCCGGAGCAATCTCGCGGGAAGAACGAACGGCTTCCAGTACGTCCTTCAGCAGAGTCATTGCATATTCGGGCTGCTCTGCAGCCACGCGATCCGCTTCATCAATCGCTGCATTCACGGACTGCACCATCCGCTGCGTCAGGATTTCACCGCGAACTTCTGTCTTGCTGAGAGCATCACCTTCGTCCACTGACGGCGGACCGAGGCGGTCGGCCTTGCCCGTTTCGTCCAGCAGAGCAGTTTCCAGAGCGGTCAATCGTACGTTGCCCGAATCCAGCAGTCGTGCCTGGCTGACAATCTCAAGAGCCTGCAGTTTCTGTCCCTGCTGGCTGAGCACTTCGGCGGCCGCAATGCTTTCACCAATCAGGGAGGTGAAATCACCGGAGGCAGCAGCCAGACCTTCCAGTCCCAGATACGGAGAATTCAGGCCCTGCGTCTGCTGAGCCTTGCGAGCCAGCACACCAATCTCTGAACCACCCTGTCGCAGGGCACTGCCAGCGACTTTCCAGGTCTGCGATTTGCCGTTGATAGTGCCTGTAACTTCCAGCACCGCTGGAACCGCACCTGCACCGTAGACCAGAGTATGACGATTGCTGCGGAGTGCGACGGCGGCCGGAGCTGTCAGGCTGACGCCCGCTGTGTTTGAACGCAGATCACGTACCAGCACCGGACCCTGCTGCAACTGGCCGGCCATCAGGCCTGCAACAGATGCAACGTCGTCGTTCTGCAGCTGCTGCAGTGAACCACCGGTCTGGTTGGCCAGAATCCCTGACAATTGAGCGTCAACTCGAGGGCCGAGCAGCATGGCATGGAAGGCTGCACCGCTGGTCTGCAGGTCTGTGACCAGAGCAGACAGATCGTTACCAGACAGCATGTCTCCGGCACTCATACCGTCACCAATGTAGGCGATCGATACGGCTGATTCAGAAACACCCTGCAGCGAGCTTCGCAGGGCAGCGGCGAGATCCGTAGCGCCCATCGGAGTTCGCAGAGACAGGCGATTCAGAGCAGCTGACAGCTGTGGTGAATCAAGGCCGACAAATTCCGGAGTCATGACGGAGACTGACGAGTCAGCGGCGACCAGTCGGACCTGGCTACCCTGCGGCAGGCCCTGCAGTACCGATCGCACGGCCTGCAGCGTTCGCTGACGGTAGATGCCGGACTGGCTGGCAGATGTATCCACCAGCAGAATATGACGGTTGACCTGCACAGCAGGGGCTGCGAGGCGAAGAGCAATTGCCAGATGCTGCTGATCGGCAGCGGTCACTGCGACGGCATCCGGAGCGGCTGCCGGGCCGTTATCCGCCGCGAAGGCAGTGCCGCAGAATGTAGACACACCCAGCCCCAGTGAGGCCAGTGAAATTGAACGCAGTGAACCAGCGAGTCGCCGCATGTGTTTTCCCCATGAAGGTGCTGCGGATGCAGACCAACCCAATTCGCCAGACGCAAAACTGTAGAACCCAAAACGCTGAACAAATCGCCGCTGTGCCGGGCACAGGCCCACAGCCGCACTACACCTGATTACAAATGGAAGACAACCTGTATCGTAGTCTTCGGATGCCACCGAAAACACTTCACCTGAAAAACCGGCAGATTACGCTGACCGCCACAGAGTTTTGCGAGCTGGCCGTTGGAGACGGCTAAACCCGAAAACTTCCACGCAGGCTGCAGGCATTGCAGCCGCAACGATCAGACCACTGAGAATTCTGCACAAGGTCTGTGCAGTCTTCCCAGATCTTCCAGTTCTCCACGTTCGATTGCAACAAAAACCTGCAGTTCTGTTGCGATTTGAGACCATAAAACAGATTCCCCCGGTTCGTCAGTCGACTGAACAGCAGGTCCGCCGGAACTGAAGCTACCCAGAAACACCTCCTGTTCCCTAAACGCAGGCCGTCTGAACCGTCCGTTCATTTTGTGTGAATTCTGCGGATTTTTTCGACGATAACAGCTACGACCGGCTTGTGGGGGGCCGCGATTATCGCACATCCAGCCGGATGCCGCGGGGGGTGGATCTTATGGCGCGGCATTCCGGCCCGGCTTTGCCGACTGTCGTCTGGCTCTCGCTGGCGTCAGCCCTGCTGGCACTCACGCTTGTAGCCACCGTGCGAGCGATCGACAGGTCAGATGCCGCAGACAGCCCTGCGGCTGTCAGTCAGCCTGCTCAAAGCCACGAAAACGGCTTCAAGGTGCATGGCACCCAGAGCGACTTGAGTCGCGAAAATGCTGGGAATTTGGCCCGCACGAAGGTCTGCCGGCTGGCTCCGGGCGAGTTGCTTGTGCTGGTGTCAGAAGATCCGGCCGGAAATGTGCATCGGTTTCGGCTGACGGCGGCTGCGATCCCGTCCTCCCGTGTTGCGGGAGCGATTACTGAACCTTCGGAGGCGACGGGTCCTGCTGAATCTGTCGATGAGACTGAATTTGTCTGTAAGTCGGGCTCTGCTGATTCTGCCAAATCCAGTAGTTGTGCCAATTCTGTCAATTCTGATGCGAGGGACAAAAGTTGGAGTCTGGGCTTCAGCTCGGGCACGAACTTCTCGTCACCCTTGAAATCCCCGGTGTTTTTTAAGGGATGGGGCCGAGCGGGAATGCTCGGGCTACCTTTTTTCCTCGGCGTCAATTCTGGCGCGACTATGGACTTGGCATGGCGAGCTGTGGCGGAGGGTGAGTCGCTGGCGGGGAATTCCGCCCTGCCTAAGCGGCGACTGTTTCAACTGCCGCGTCTGAGTGGGTCCCGAACGGCCTCGGTTTGCACGGATTGCCAGTTAGTGGGGTCGGCGGGGGGTATTGGTGTATATAGTGAAGATTGGCTGCGGGGGCCGGCCGACCGTCTGGGGCAGCGTATCCCTGGAATGCTGGGGTCTGGTCTGTTGCTGGCTATTGAGCAGGCGTTGGGGCCGTTGCTGGATGTGGATGGCAGTGGTGGTCTGACAATTGTGGTGGGAGATCTTGATCCGCAGTGCGAAGCGGGCGAGTTTCCGTTGTGGGGTTGTGTGCGGGAGTCTGATTTTCTGGATGCGGCGACCGGCTCTGGTGGTGATATCCTGTATCTGGATGAAAGTGTTGCGGATGTCGGCGAACAGGATTTGCGGGCCCTGCTGGTTCATGAGCTGGCGCATGGGGCCTGTTTTTCGCGGTTGCTGGAGCGGCGTCTGGCGGGTGGTTCTGAGCTTCTGATTCCGCGTTGGTTTCACGAGGGACTGGCGCATGTCCTGGAGCATGCGATCGCGGGTGAGCGGTCATTATCGCGGCGACGTCTGGAGGCCTGTTGGCAGGATCCAGGGGTGTCCCCGGTGATGGTCAATCCGCAGTCGGTGTCGTGGAGCAGCAGCCGGCAGGGTCCGCGAGCTGCTGCGTATCGATTTCTGGCGGCGGCGGGTGTGGATCGGCTGCCGGCCGGGCGAGTGGCGAATTTGCTGCGGGAAGCTGGCAGTTTCGAGGATTTGTTGTTTGAGGTGCTGGGTGGTGCGACGGCCCCTGCGCTACGACGCTGGGGTGTGCTTGAAGCGCGAGCACTGCTGGATTCGCACCCGGATTGGATTCCGCCGCTGCAGTCTGATGTGGCGGTGGAGTCGCGAGTGCTGGGCAGTGCGTTTGCAGTCTGGCGTGGTGGTGCGTCGGGGCTGGATGTGCAGGTCACAGCCACCGATGATTCCGACTGGACCCTGACCGTGATTCGTCCATAATGTCGCGGGGAAGTTGTTCCCTTCACCGTTCTCCGGGTCTTTAAGACTTTGTTTGCCGCATGACTTCAATGTTTTCATTTCAGCTGGATGCCGTGGATCCGGGGACCAGTGGTCGTGCTGGTCGCTGGCAGACTCCGCATGGGACCGTGCAGACTCCGGCCTTCATGCCTGTGGGTACGCTGGCGACGGTGAAGGGTTTATTGCCCGAGCAGTTGCGAGCTGCGGGTGCTCAGATGGTGCTGGCGAACACGTATCATCTGGCTCTGCGGCCGGGTGAGAAGACGGTGGCTGAGCATGGTGGGCTGCACCGCTTTATGGACTGGGACGGTCCGATACTGACGGACAGCGGTGGTTTTCAGGTATTCAGTCTGGCATCGATGCGGAAGCTGAATGATGACAGGGTGGTGTTTCGATCGCATATCGACGGTGCTCTGCTGGAACTGACTCCGGAGCGTGCGGTGGAGATTCAGGAGTCGCTGGGTGCGGACTGCATTATGTGTCTGGACGAGTGTCCTCCTTCGGGTGAGAGTGTGCAGAAGATTCTGCAGGCGGTTGACCGTACGACGCGGTGGGCGGAGCGGTGTCGTGAGGCGCAGAGGCGAACTGATCAGGCGTTGTTTGCGATTGTGCAGGGCGGGTTGCATGCGGATCTGCGGGGGCGATCAGCCGAGGGTCTGCTGAAGATTGGTTTTCCGGGATATGCGGTGGGTGGATTGAGTGTGGGCGAGCCTCCGGCGCAGATGTATGCGACTTTGGATTGTACGGTTCCCCTGCTACCGGCTGATCGTCCGCGTTATCTGATGGGGGTCGGTCGACCGGAAGATATTCTGGAGGCGGTCTGTCGGGGGATTGACATGTTTGACTGTGTCATGCCGACTCGCAACGGCCGCAACGCGATGGTGTTTACCAGTCAGGGACCGGTGCGGTTGCGGAATGCGGTGCATGCGAAGGATCAGTCGCCGCTGGACCCGGAGTGTGCGTGTGTGGCCTGTCAGCGGTATACTCGGTCTTATCTGCGACATCTGTTTGTGGCGGGTGAGATGCTGGGGCCGATTCTGGCGTCACTGCATAACATTACGTATTACCAGACGCTGGTGCGTCAGATACGTCAGGCGGTGATGTCGGGGACTTTGCAGCAGTTCCGAGCCGCGCAGCTTGCTCGCTGGAGTTCTGCTCACTAAAATCCCGGGTTTTCTGACGCAGCGGTCAAAGACTGTCTGTTGCTGAAACAGGTGGTCCGTGGCAGGTAAGTTGTGTCTGCGGTAAGTTGTGGATTTCGCTGGAGAAGCCCGTGGTGTTGTGTTTTGTGGTGAGTGGTCTGACGGCGCTGGTGGTCAGTGCTGCTTCGGGTATCGTGCAGGAGCCAGCAGCTCCGCAGGAACCGGCGGCTGCAGCGGCTGCGGCTGATACTGCAGTTTCCCCACCGGCTGCTGTTCCGGCGGAAGGTGCAGGCAGTTCATCCCCTGCTGCGATCTCAGCGGCGCCTGCGGCGAAGCCGGTCGCTGGTGCCGGAAAGGCTCAGCCGGATCCTCCGGGTTGGGTCCAGTTTCTGCCGTTGGCGTTTATTGGGATCATGTTTTATCTGATCCTGCTGCGTCCTCAGCAGCGTGAGCAGCGGCGTCGCCAGGACACGCTTGGCAGCCTGAAGAAGAGTGACAAGGTCGTGACGACGGGTGGGATCGTGGGAACGATCGCCGATCTGTCTCAGGATGGTCGTTTTGTGACCTTGAAAGTCGATGATTCGACGCGAATTCGGTTTCTCCGCAGCGCCATTCATGGATTGCTGGAGGAGAAGTCGGAGGGCAGTGGCAATTGAGTTTTGAGGGGAATGTTGCCGTGCGGCAACACACCGCAATTTCTCGGGAATCCTTCAGGAATTCCGGGTTCTGCAGCGGTTTAAAGGGGCATTTTCCTTGTATGCCCGATATTCTGGCGGGTTCGGAAAATGGCCCGATTTTTCCGGATTGTGGCTGCAGCCCGGTCCTGGAATTGTGCTGCGGTCCGCGGTTTCGCTAAATATACGCCGTTTTCTGTCGTGTTTTCACCATCTTGCGTGTTCTGACTCAGTCGATCAAGAATCGACCCAGTGCATACGTTCGGGAACCCACTGATGTCATTGCTGCTGAACGGACTTTTGATACTGTGCCTGCAGGCTGCCGGAACCGGCTCTGAAGCGACTGCCGCTGCAGAGCAGGCTCAGACCCCTGCTGCTCCTGCCGCTGCCCCTGCCGAAACTCAGGCAACCACTGAAGCTCCGGCTGTCGCTCCTGCCGAGCAGGCGGCTCCTGCTGCTGCCGGGCCGGCGGCTCCTGCGGCGGCTGAACAGGCTGCTCCGGCCACCGCTGAAGCTCCAGCTGCTGCTCCCCCGGAATTCTCGGCTGATGACACGGCTGCGACTGACGCTGCCGCGCCTGCCGCTGCTGCTGAGCCATCGGCTGCTCCGCCAGCCAGCGGGCCCAGTGCCTTTGTCGTGCTGCTGCTGGTGGTGGCGCTGCTGGTGCTGCCATTTGTCCTCGGAAACTTCATCGCCAAAAGTCTGCAGGTGCCTGAGTGGAGTTCGCGGATTGGCATTGTCCTGCTGACGCTGGCTCTGGGGACTTCACCGTTCCTGATGTCCCTGTTGCGCGGGCAACCGCTCAGCGAACGCTTCCGACTGGGGATTGACCTTGATGGTGGTACCAACATGGTCTTTCAGGTCCGAGGTGAAGGCAAAGAGATTACTCCCGGTGTGATGGATCAGATGGTGGGAGCGGTCAGTCGCCGTATCAACCAGTCGGGCACTGAGGAAATTACAGTGCGAGCGGTTGGTACGGACCGTATTGAAGTGATTGTGCCGGGTGAAGATCCGCAGACTGTGGACGATATCAAACGCCGTATTACTCGGCTGGGCAGTCTGGAATTCTTTGTGGTGGCCAATCGAGCAGATTCGGACATTATTCGTCTGGCTCAAGGCCTTGACCTGTCTCGCAAGGATGTCCTGATCAACGGTGAAGTGCGGGCTCGCTGGGTTCCTGCAGCCGAAAAGGACGGTCAGCCGAAGCTTTTGACCGATTCGGACGTGATCAGCCGGCCATTGAAGGCTGAGCGTGAAGTGAATGGTCGTGTGGAAAGCTATGAGACTCAGGAATACCTGCTGCTGGTTTCATCGAAGGAAGAACAGGTTACGGGACAGTATCTGCGTTCTGCAGTTCGGGACTTTGATCCTCAGAACGGCGAGATTGTCGTCAGCTTTGCGTTTGATCAGACCGGTGCGTATCTGTTCGGTCAGTTGACGGGTCGTAATGTACCGCGGGATGGTGTGCCCAACCGTCGTCTGGCGATTGTCCTTGACGGTCGCGTTGACAGTGCTCCTTTCATTCGTGAGCAGATTACCAGTCGTGGCCAGATTTCCGGTGGTCAGGGTGGTTTCACGGCTGAAGAAGCGTCAGAGCTGGTGGCGGTATTGAATGCGGGTGCTTTGGAGGTGCCGATTGATCCGAAGCCGCTCAGTGAGGCCACGGTCGACCCGACTCTGGGTGCCGATGTACGGCAGAAGGGTGTGACTGCCACTGCGATCAGCGGTCTGGCCGTGATTGTGTTTATGCTGGTTTATTATCGCTTGTCGGGTTTGATTGCCGTCATTTCGCTGATTCTGAATCTGGTGCTGACGGTCGGGTTGATGGTGGCCATTCCTGCGACGTTTACTCTGCCGGGTATTGCTGGTCTGGTGCTGACAATCGGGATGGCGGTTGATGCGAACGTACTGATCTACGAGCGTATGCGTGAAGAGATTGCTCGTGGATCTTCAGTGCGAGTCGCCATTCAGAACGGTTTTGAAAAGGCGTTCATCACAATCTTTGATTCAAACGTGACGACTCTGCTGACGTCGGTTGTGCTGTTTTACTTTGGTACGGACCAGATTCGCGGTTTTGCTGTGACGTTGTTCATTGGTCTGGCAGTCAGCATGTATACGGCCTTGTATGTGGGTCGGCTGCTGTTTGATGTGTTCGAGCGTTGTGGTGTGTTGAAGCAGATTCGCATGATGCAGGCGATTGGTGAAACCAATCTGGATTTCATGAAGTATCGCACGCATCTGTTCTCTGCGTCGGGTCTGCTGATTGCCATCGGGTTGATGTTCTTCGCCGTTCGAGGTGAGAAGAACTACGACATTGACTTCACTGGTGGCACGATGGTGTCGTTCCAGGTGACAGAGCCGCAGAAGACGGATGATGTGGCGGCATTGCTGTCGCAGGAATTCGGCGATGATTTTGCTCTGGAGCGTTTGTCGGTGGGTGCTGAGAGTGGCGAGGGAACGGGCAAATACTTCCGGCTTCGCACAACGGATCGTGACGGTGGTGTGGACGCCACGGCAACCGAGGTAAGTGCTGAGGATCGGGTGCGTGAGCGAGTGAATAAGGCCTTCGCTGGTAACTCCACCATGAAGTTGCGCATGGTGAATCTTGAGGTCGCTCCGGTGAAGCCGGTTGTGGTGGATTCTGCGGACAACAGCGTCGTTGCTGTTCAGCGTATGAAGTACAAGGATGGTTCCGAGGCAGATCTGAAGTTTGATGAAGAGCTGGCATTCGGGACGGCCACGGACCTTGTGGCAGCAGCTTTGACTGAAGTTCGTCAGGCGGATGCGGCCGATCTGATCGGGCTGGAAGGTACAGCAGGATCGGGTCTTGAGGGCGCTGAGCGGTCGGTTAAGAAGTTCAGTGGTTTCACGGTTCGCGTGTTGCCGGATGTGCCGGCCGAGCAGTTGACTCAGGCGTTGACGCTGGTCAAGCAGCAGCTCGACAGCACTCCGCTGTTTGACGAAGTGAATACGTTTGCTTCGGCAGTGGCTCAGGAAACTCGGGTTGATGCGACGATCGCAGTACTGCTCAGCATTCTGGGAATCTCCGCATACATCTGGTTCCGTTTCCAGAACCTGATTTTCGGTTTGGCGGCTGTGGTGTCGCTGTTGCATGACGTGCTGATTACGCTGGGTTCGCTGGCAGTGGCCAGCATGTTTTCGGGATCGGGTCTGGGCGATCTGTTTTTGATTGATGACTTCCGTATCAATCTGTCAATGATTGCTGCGTTCCTGACTCTGGTGGGTTATTCGCTGAACGACACGATCGTGGTGTTTGACCGAATTCGTGAAGTGCGTGGAAAGAATCCGCTGGTGACCAGTGCGATTGTGAATACGTCGCTCAACCAGACACTGGGCCGAACCCTGATGACTGGTGTGACTGTGTTCATCGTGGTTGTGATTCTGTATGTGTTTGGTGGTTCCGGTGTGCATGGGTTTGCGTGGTGTCTGCTGGTTGGCTCGATTGCCGGTACTTACAGCTCGGTATACATCGCCAGCCCGTTCCTCGTCTGGTTCCTTGGTCAGACGAAGTCTGCAAAGGCGTAAGCCCAGCTGCTGTGGGAATCTGATGAACTGAATTCTGAAGCCCGCGTCGGTTTTGACGCGGGTCTTTGCTTTCCCCCTGGATGTGATTGAACGGAGCCTGTCCTCGAATGATCGACGAATCTCCCCTGCACTGGACGACCGTGGATGCTTCGGAAATGTACGAAGTGCCTCGCTGGGGTAACGGCTACTTCTCGGTCAATCCGAGTGGCAATGTGATGGTGCATCCGGACCGGAATCCGGCTCGAGGAATCGACCTGAAGGAACTGGTTGAGCGGCTGCAGATGCGTGGTCTGGATGTTCCGGTGCTGCTGCGTTTCAACGGGATTATCCGGGATCGTCTGTACGTGCTGCACAAGGCGTTTTCGGACGCGATTCGTGAGCACGGTTATCGGGGCAAATATTCCTGCGTCTATCCGATCAAGGTGAATCAGCAGCGCGAAGTTGTTGAGAAGGTCGTGGAGTACGGTCGGGAGTTTGGATTTGGTCTGGAGGCTGGCAGCAAGCCTGAGCTGCTGGCTGTGGTGGCAATGACTGAGGCTGAGACTCCGATCATCTGCAATGGTTTCAAGGATGCCGAATTCATTGAGATGGCGTTGCTGGCGCAGAAGATCGGTCGCCATGTGATCCCGGTGGTTGAGAAGTACACTGAGCTGGAACTGATTCTGAAGTATGCGGAGAAGCTGAATGTGCGACCGCAGATTGGGATGCGTGTGAAGCTGGCAGCGCGAGGTGCGGGGCGCTGGCAGTCGTCAGGCGGTTATCGTTCCAAGTTCGGTCTGCGAGCCAACGAGATTCTGCAGGCGCTGGATGAACTGAAGCGTCGCGGTATGGAGGATTGCTTCACGCTGCTGCACTTCCACCTTGGCAGTCAGATCACCAACATTCGTCAGGTCAAAGCGGCTCTGAATGAAGCGGCACGAGTCTATACAGAGCTGTCGCGACGGGGGGCTGGCCTGAAGTACATGGACGTCGGCGGTGGCCTGGGTGTGGACTACGACGGGTCACAGACCAACTTTGAATCCAGCATGAACTATACTCTGGAAGAGTATGCTCGCGACGTGGTCTACACGATGCAGACTGTGTGTGACGAGGCCGGGGTAGAGCATCCGAATATTATTTCGGAAAGCGGTCGGGCAATTTCTGCGTTCCACAGTGTGCTGGTCTTTGGTGTCCTTGGGGTCTCGCAGCAGGGTTCTGAAGAAACCACGGACGCGTCACTGGCACCGCCAGAGGATGCTGAGCAGGTGCTGCACGATCTGTATCAGAGTTTTCGTGGGTTGACGCAGCGGAATGCACTGGAAACCTTCCACGATGCCCAGACTTCCGTTGATACCGTCATGACTCTGTTCAATACGGGATACCTGTCACTGGAGCAGCGGTGTCTGGCAGAGAATATCTATTTTGCCACCTGTTATCGTATCTGGCAACTGACGGGGTCGATGGAGTTTATACCGGAAGAGCTGGAGCGACTGGACAAGCTGCTGTCTGACAACTACTTCTGTAACTTCTCGCTGTTCCAGTCCTGCCCCGACTCCTGGGCCATCAAGCAGCTGTTTCCGGTGATGCCGATTCATCATCTGGAGCACCGTCCGACTCGTCACGCCGTCCTCAGCGACATCACCTGCGATTCGGATGGAAAGATTGATACGTTTATTGACCGGCGTGACGTGCGTCGTACTCTGATGCTGCACGAATTTGATGGTTCGCCCTATTATCTGGGGATCTTTCTGATTGGAGCGTATCAGGAGATCCTGGGTGACCTGCACAACCTGTTCGGAGACACGAATGCGGTGCACGTGGATATCTCTGAAACGGGTGATGTGATTCTGGACACAATCATCAAGGGCGAAACAGTCAGCGAAGTGCTGGATTACGTGCAATTCCGGGGCCGCGATCTGATCAATCGTCTACAGGTGGCGGTGGAGGTGGCGGTGCGTGAGAACCGCATTGATAATTCGCAGGCTGGCCAGTTCGTCAAATTCTACGAAGAGGCTCTGAACGGTTACACATATCTGGAAGAACCGGACGGCGAATAAGCGTCAGTACTGCCACCGTCAGTGTCACTGCTGAATGTCTGCAGGTTACAGGTGTTACCTGTGGCTGTGTGACTGGTACTCTTGGCCAGTGCGGACCGTGGATTGTTGTGGTCGTGTGCGATGGTGGCCGGATTATCGGTGTTCCGTGGTACTACGGTGTCTGCACGGGCCGAACCTGCAGATCCGGTAATTCCACCACGTACAGTCGACGATTCGGAAATGCGGATGCCAGTTGCCGTAGTCCGTCCGGTGTCTGAGGCAGGCGGCAGATCAAAGCCGGGGCTTCATAGTTCGGTGCATTGATGATGTAGCTGAGTTGCTGATCAGAGTCGGTCTCATCGACCATCAGGATGCAGGGACCCCGGGCGGCAACTTTCGCTGCCATTTCCTGAAACGCGGCGATACGGACTTTCGAATAGGTCTGCTCAGAGACAGCAAGGCTGATGCGCGACGGGCCCCACAGAAATTCCGCATCGATCCATGCGGGCAGCAGTGATGCGACCAGCAGCAGCAGACACCATGTTCTAGCACTGCGACGGCTGCAGGCGGATTCCAGAATCTGGCGTACCGACTGCAATCCTGCTGCGGCCAGCATCAGCAGTAAAGGTGCCGTTTCGAATACATAGTGCCAATGCAGGATCCCATCGTACCAGTAGGGAATATGCACGAGGTGCAGACAGAGCAGAGATGCCAGCAGCAGTCGCAGGCGTGCGGCCGCAATGCCGGACGTCATGCACAATGGCAGGGCCGCCGGGATCAGCAGCAGCAGTGCCGGAATACCAAGGGTCCACTGAGCACTGGCTGTCAGGCGATTCTGTACGTTGACAATCGCGCCGGCTGGAGTCAGGTTGGTGGCCCACGCATCGTATTTTGCCAGCACGGAACGAGGGTCAGCGCTGCGACGGGCATTGTCAAAACCGTAGCGATGTCGGGGAGTCCACGTATCGGTGTAGTATTGATACGCGGATGTTCGCCAGTTCCCGGTGATACTCAGATTCATGATCATCAGCACGCAGAATCCCAACAGTAATGGGATGGCCATACTGCCAATCGCGATGGTGGCCGTCACTCGCTGTTCTGGTGTCTGTGGCTTCAGCACCTGTTTCAGCAGCAACAATCCGCAGGGCAGTGCAAAACCGGCCGCTGTCATCGGGCGACCCAGCATGGCGCAGGTCAATGCCGTTCCGGCCAGCAATGCCATTGCCCAGTGGCCATGATTCTGCCAGTGCAGGAATGCCCACAGGAAGACGGCCAGTGCCAGCAGTGTCGGGTGGTGCGCGAGCAGCAGGTTGCTGAACAGAGCCAGTCCGGGACTGAGTGCCAGCAGCAGGCCACCGATGTTTGCTGCCCACACAGAGAGCAAAGTTCGCAGGATGCGATGAAACAGCATGCAGGCCAGTGCTCCGGCCAGCCAGTGGCCGGCAATCGGCAGACCGACTGCGGAAAATGGCAGGATCCAGATCCCGGTCCATGGAAAGTAGCGACTGGCCGAGCGCGGGCGATTCAGAACGTGCACCTGATGAAAGACATCACCAGCGACTGTCCGGGCTGGCCACGAAATCCGGCCGGCTCGAAAGGTTTCTGCCTGCAGCAGATAACTGAATTCGTCGTGCCACGCGGGTGGCAGCTGGTACAGAGGCACGGTCTGTGGCGAATTTCCGGACCACGCTGTCTGCAGAACCGGGATCTGACGCAACCCAATTGACAGGCTCATGGACAGTGACAGCAGTCCGAGGATCGCGGTGGTCAGCAGGCCGTTGCGCTGCGGTGTCCGTGCAGGTTCCTGGTGGCTGGTGGTCTCTGAAGTCACATTTCGGCGTCGTTCGTACTGCAGTGGTGAGCCCAGCAGCCAGACAAACGGCAGCGACAGCAGGACCAGTGTCGGCAGTGTCGTATCAATGTTCCATGCGGCGAACCATCCCAGAATTCCGGCAGGTGTCTGAGCCAGTTGCAGGATTCGGCTGCCTTCCAGCCAGACGCAGAACACGGTAGCCAGCAGCCAGCCGATCAGCAGGGCCGTGCGGGCCATGACAGGGCTGGTACTGATGCTTGCCGAACGAGCTGCCATCGTCTGTGCCTCTTACAGAATCGCCAGCGGATTCCTGCGTGGTTCAAGGGTTCCGCGAGTCACTCCGACCTGGTTCATTGCCTGCAGTGACTGCCACACGTGAGCACCACTGCAATGCCCCTGCAGGAGTGCTCGATACAGTTCGATCAGTCGGTGGATTTCCGCCGGTGATTCCCGCAGCAGCTCTATACGGAAGCAGCGGACACCGGCCTGCAGCAGATCAGGTACAATCTCTGCTGAGCTTTGAGGTGCCGCATTGAACAGTGTGTTTCTGCAGCCGATGTCAGCGGTCAGGGGGTGCTGCATGCCAGTGCGATCCTGCAGTTCCACCCGATGGACGTCACAGGGACGACCACAGTTGTGCTTGTTGGTACCCGGTGACAGCATGGCACAGAAGACACAGTGCTCCATATGAAACATGGGCATATGCTGATGGATCACAACCTCCAGCCATTGCGGAGGCAGGACGCGGATCAGATCAAGAAGCTGATCCCGATTCAGGTCATATGAGGGGGTGAGACGCTGCAGTCCGCGAGCCATCAGAAAGTCGGCCGTCAGTTCATTCGTCACATTCAGCGTATAATCCCCCGTCATGGACAGCCCATGGCTGCGGAAGAAGTCCAGCCCACTGAGATTACGCACGATAACCCCATCCGGATCAGCCTTACGCAGCATGTGAAACAGACCCATTTCACCGGGTTTCTGGATACGCGGTGGGGCCAGCAGCAGCGGAACCTGAGCTGTGCGGGCCCGCTGTACCGCCTCGCGATACTCCCGCAGATCCGCAAAGTCGGCAATCAGTCCATCCACGCTGCCACTGATCGCTGCGGACAGTTGCTCAAGCGTTCGACAGAGCACGATCAGGCGGGGTGAACTGCCTGACGCTGCCTGCGATGGTGGCAGCTGTGATCGCAGTCGTGCGAGCGCATCAGGGTCTGACAGTGGACGCTGCAGACGAGGCAGCGAACTGCTGAGCTGCTCCAGCAACTCTCGCCGCAGTCGCCCCAGAACGCTGAGCGGTACCATCGGACCACCCGCGATTTCTGACTGCAGATCAGACAGATGAAATACTGAAGATCCAAGGCGACTGAGCTGTTCGTGCAGCAGTTGCTGCGACAATGGGTGCTTTGCGGCTGCCTGCAAAGGCGTGTCGGAAATGACATCGCAGCGACAGCCATTCGCTGCTGATCCCTGAATCCGCAGTGGCTCACCAACAACAGCCCGCACCTGCAGTGATAAGGCGACCCGACGCAGTGGATCGGCCGCCTCAAACGTACGCCGCAGCTGCTGATTCAATCGCGGATCATCCGTCTTCCATACCGCCTGACCCGGTCGCAGCTGCTGCAGATCCACTGCTGCACGATCAAAACTGAGCTCCACAATGCCGGAGTCCACAGGCTCTGCAAGCTGCCAGCCATTCTGACGGACATGATAGACTCGCCCACCCTGCTCGGCACCCGCCAGACGGTCCCCCTCGAAGACCACGCCATCACCAGCCTGGACCAGATACTCAAGTTGCACCGCAACAGCATCACGCAGGACTCGCACGACCCTTCCCAGCAGAACACCACGCTTCGCAGAACTGACAGCCGGAACCAGCATCTTGTGGTCACAGCCCTGCAGCCAGCCCGGTGAAAATCCACGGGAAAACGACATTTCCATCTGCTGGATGTCACGCTTCGAAAACTGAATCGGATGACCGGCCAGAGCCTCGTCCAGCGCCTGCCGATAATGAGCCGTGATATTGGCCACGTACTCCGGAGTCTTCAGGCGGCCTTCGATCTTGAAGGAACTTACACCCGCGTCCAGTAGTTCAGGGATCAGAGGAAACGCTGCCAGGTCCTGCGGGCTGAGCAAGTACTTTTGAGCACCTGTATCCTGCAGCACTCCATCACTCAGGATTTCATAGGGCAGCCGACAGGCTTGCGCACACTGGCCACGATTCGCACTGCGCCCACCCAGCGATTCACTGGTCAGACACTGACCGGAATATGCCACGCACAGAGCACCGTGAACGAAGACTTCCAGCTCCAGATCCGTGACTGCATGCACCTGACGGATTTCGTCAATCGACAGTTCACGTGGCAGCACGACCCGCTCAATCCCCAGACTGCGCGCCGCCTCAATACACTCGCCACTACTGAGTGTCATCTGAGTAGATGCATGCAGAGATAACTGAGGACTGATTTCACGGATCAGACGAGCAACACCAGTGTCCTGCACCAGCACAGCGTCTACACCCGCGTCACTGATCTGTCGGACGATCTGTTCCAAATCCGGTAGCTCTGCCGAGAACGCCAGAGTATTCAGGGTGAGGTAGCCACGGACGCCCCGACGATGCAGAAAATCGATGGCCTCGGGCAAGGATTCAAGGGAAAAATTTCCGGCCCGCGCGCGGGCGTTGAATCCACACTCAAGGCCGAAGTACACCGCATCCGCACCGTTTTCCACGGCCGCTCGCAGACACGTCAGATCTCCTGCCGGTGCCAGCAGCTCGGCACGTCGCAATCCTGTCCCGGTGCCGGCACGACCGAGTGTCACTGATTCACCTGCACCCGCAACCATCCCGGGACTACCTTGCTGCCGCTTTCGGCCTGACATGTAACGATTGACTGCATACCTGGTAAGTCAGGAAACTGTTGCAGGATGCTGCACCAGCGCAGAACTGCTCAGCATTCTGCTGCACTGCCTGGCGTAATCCAATACCCCGATGGACGGAAAACCGTCAATTTCCGGGTCTGGGGTGCGGTGGCACGCAATTTGCAAATTCGTCACACCGCAGCTGCAAGTCCATGGCCCGCCTGGCGGCTGCGCATGCACGCAGGAGTGTTCTTTGTGCGACCACACGGAACGCTCCTGCGTCTTTTTACAGCTCAACGCAAAAGGACGTGCACGATCTGAGGAAGTCCTTCAGGATCAACGCGAAATCCTGTGCGCAGCTCCCCCTCGGAGGGCGAGGCATCGGCAGCTTGGGAGGGCGAGACATCGGCAGCCTGGGAGGTCGAGGCTCCCGCCGAGCCGTGAGAAGTCTGAGTTGGGGGCGGTGGTTGCGGCTCAGCAGGAGCTTCACCCTCCCGAAGGGTGGGTGGGACGCGGCATCAGCAGCCTCGCGATAAACTCGAGTTGATCCTTTTCACGCAGTTGCAGTCTGCCCCTGACACCACTCCGTAAACAGATACCTGTGCCGGATCCAGAACGCAACAAAGGCTGCTGCAGGGCATGAAAGGTGGGCTGAAGCCCCCAACATCCGGTATCGATACGATGCGTTTGTCGGTCGCCGTACTCGAATCAGGGCAGGATCAGAAACAGCCCAATAATCGCTGCAGTCTGAACCACAGTCGCCTCGGTGTTGAATGGGATCTGGTACAGCTTCTTCGGAGCTTCTTCACCAGGCCGATAGTATCCGAGTGCATACTGGCGAGAAGCCACAGGGTGCAACGCCATCTGATAGGGCAAGCCGACCAGTTGGACCGCAAACCGACCAGTGGAAGCGAATGGCTGCACCAGCGGACTGTAAGTATGTCCGTAACGCTCCAGCGCCGGGTCCTCAAAATACAACGGGTAGTGATAGAAGTTAGTGGGTGCCCACTGCAGAACAGTCGGATTGGGTTGTCGCGCCACGTAGTCGCCGCGAGTCAATTTGTCGTTGAAATCCTGAGGCAGCTGCTGTGGATCAATGTCCTTCAGTGCATAGCTGAGCGACGGCTGAATCATGCGGATGTCCGTCTTCAGACGACTGCCCGATGCCGTGGCCGGCTGAGGCTCATCCTGCGTGTGAGAGACCTGACGAATCCGCGGGCCATCGACTGCAATCGGACGCGATTCGTAGACATCCACTCGCGGTTCGACCGGTTCCTGATATGTTGCATTTTCCACAAACTTTTGCATCCGCTGGCCGGCATGCTCTACGGACTGCTGCACCGTTTCCGCAGTGACCGGACGATTCGGCAGCATACTGCCGGTCTGCTGCGAACGACGAGTTTCACGTTCCCAGAAGACCCCTGCATGCTCAAACGATGACCAGTCATGCACACCCTTGAGAAACCGCTCAAGTCGAGCATTGTAGCGGTTGGAGATGGTGGATTTGTCATCCGCACCAGCCGCCTGCAAAGCCGTCAGCAGTGACAGGACAGCCAGTCCTGTTACCACTACACGACGCAGAACATCAGTCTTTGGGACTGTGTTCGACCGAGTAATTAGGTGCTTCCTGAGTAATCGCGATGTCATGCGGATGATTCTCCCGAACTGAAGCCGGAGAAATCTCGATAAACCGAGCTTTCTCACGCAGCTCACGAATTGTCTGTGAACCGACATAACCCATGCCGGAGCGCAGGCCACCCGTCAGCTGAAACATCAGCGGCTGCAGAGCACCCTTGTACGCAACTCGACCTTCCACGCCTTCCGGCACCAGTTTGGTCTGATCCGCTGCGCCCTGTCCCTGCCGATATCGCTCGCTGCTTCCCTTAACCATTGCTCCCAGCGATCCCATACCGCGGTATCGCTTGAAGCTTCGTCCCTGATACAGAATCATCTCACCGGGACTTTCGTCCACTCCCGCCAGCAATCCACCGATCATTACGGTCGACGCGCCAGCCGCCAGAGCTTTTGTAATGTCCCCGCTGAAACGAATCCCTCCATCAGCTATTACTGGAATATCGGTTCCAGACAGGGCCCTCGCTGCATTCGAAATCGCCGACAATTGCGGAACTCCGATTCCGGAGATAATGCGGGTGGTACAGATTGAACCAGGTCCAATTCCAACCTTTACCGCATCGGCTCCGGCGTCCGCCAGAGCCTTTGCTCCGGCTTCCGTCGCGACATTTCCGGCAATAACTGCGATTTCAAGACGCCGTTTGATCTCCCTGACTGTTTCAATGACATTCTTCGAGTGCCCATGTGCACTATCCACCACCAACACGTCAACTCCGGATTCCACCAGAGCTGCAGCGCGGTCCAGATCAAATACCCCGACCGCAGCGCCAACCCGCAAACGACCGCGGGAATCCTTCGACGCCCGCGGAAACTGCAGGTTCTTGTCGATGTCCCGGATCGTAATCAGCCCCTTCAGCTGAAAATTCTCATCCACCAAAAGCAGCTTCTCAACCTTGTTCTCCAGCAGAATCCGCTCGGCCCGCTCCAGACTGGTGTCCTCAGGCGCTGTCACCAGATTGTCCTTCGTCATGACCTCCGATACCGGACGCTCACGGGATTCCAGGAATCGCAGATCACGGCGAGTCAGAATGCCGACTAGCCGGCCATTCACGGTGATTGGCACCCCACCAATGTTCCGTTCGTCCATCAGCCGCGCCGCTTCACCTGCCGGTGTTTCGGGAGGCAGGGTTACGGGGTCCACAATCACACCATGCTCGCTCCGCTTCACTCGATCCACCTGCATCGCCTGCTGCTCGATGCTCATGTTCTTGTGAATCATCCCAATGCCACCCAGTTGTGCCATGGCAATGGCCATGTCACTTTCCGTCACCGTGTCCATGGGACTGCTGATGATCGGGACATTCAGTGTGATGGCGCGAGTCAGGCTGGAGCTGATGTCCACGTCCGAGGGCATCACTTCACTGTAGCCGGGCTCAAGCAGCACATCGTCAAATGTCAGGCCCCGGTAGGCAATTCGTTCCTGCATCGCTTCTACTCCCGAAATACACTCCACGTTCAATCGTCGGTATCTTCACCGGACTCTGGTGGCTCCAGACCCCGCTGACGAATGGTCACCAGCAGAGCATTGGACAGGCGAATCAGATCCGCCACTTCCATCAATTCGGCTCGCTGATCAGGCTCCAGATTCAGCTGCTGTAACAGCTGATCCACATCCGGCTTGTCCAGTTGCTTTCGATACATTCCCGCAAGCACACTGCGCAGGTGCTTGCGCCGCTGCGAAAAGATTCGTCGCAGAAAATCCTGAAAAAATCGCCGATCGTCAATCCGAGTTGCTGCAGTTGGATTGCGCCAGATACTGACGATCGCTGAATCCACTTTGGGACGTGGCCAGAACACGTTCGGACCCAGACGCCGCAGAATTCTTACAGAAGCCTGCGACTGAATCCATACGCTGAGAGCCGCATAGTGCCTGCCTGGACCCTCAGCCGCCATCTTCTCTGCCAACTCCCACTGAATCGTACAGACCATCCGCTCCCACGGAAGTTCCGAGGCGATCAGGTTGGAAATGACCGGAGTTCCCACGCTGTAGGGCAGATTGGCGACCAGCTTCAGCCGGCCATGAGGACGCTCTGAGACCTTCTGGCAGATCAGGTCGGTGATCTCAAGAGCCAGTGTATTTTTATTCTTCAGGATGTCTCGATTAACCAGCGTGACGTTCTGACAACCCTGCACCGCTTCGGCTGCCAGAGCCGACATGTTTTTGTCAATGTCCACCGAAATGACATGACCGGCTTCGCGAGCCAGAAAAGCGGTCATGCCGCCCGTGCCGGTGCCCACCTCGAGAGCCACATCGCGCGGACCCAGTTCCGCGTGCCGCACCACAAACTCAATCAGATTGACGTCGATCAGAAAGTTCTGCCCCAGATCCCCGCGCGGATTCATGCCGTGCTGCCGGAACAGCGACATGAGATAGCTGCGAGTCTGACGCTGCACGTCCTTCATTGCGGAGCTGTACTTTCCTGAGTGGGCAGAACGAGTCCGGCCAGACGCGAGGCCAGCAGATGATCGACATATTTTCCAAGCACGTCATTTTCGATGTTGACCTGATCACCACGCTGCAGACGCCCCAGAGTCGTGACGGCAAGCGTGTGCGGTATCAGAGCGACCGAAAACAGGCCGTCAGCAGTGCTGACCACCGTCAGGCTGACACCATCAACCGCCACCGAACCTTTAGGTACCAGCAGGCGATGCTGGGCCGCAGCCGGGCGAAACCAGAGATCTGTCCATTCGCCATTCTGACGCACGTCAACGACTTCCGCAGTGCCGTCCACGTGGCCCTGTACGAAGTGACCGCCAAGGCGGGCCGATGCCTGGAGTGACCGTTCGAGATTGACGCGAGTGCCGCATTGGAATCGTCCGAGCGTCGTCTTTGAGAGCGTTTCAAGGCCGGCTTCAAAGTCGAGCGATTCCGTGGTCTGGTGGATGACCGTAAGACAGCAGCCCGAGATGCTGATGCTGTCGCCAATGGCAGTTTCACCGGGCTTGAAACAAAGCGCTGCAACGGATGCAGGATCAGGCTGAATGGTCAGGCGCAGACCAGCAGGCAGCGACTGAATGGCTGCAACGGTACCCTGTCCTTCGACGAGACCTGTGAACATGCGCTGGTGTTTTTCGAGGCAACGATGGGGTGGAGATAAAGGGCGATCCTGCGGGAAACGGACCGGAGACCGCAGATCGTTGCGAGCGGATTTTACAGGGAAATCATGGCAATGCACGCGACTTCAGGAAGTTCCCGGATGCGGGCGAAAACGGGGAGCTTTCCGCCTGCGACGCAACCCAGCGATGCCACGGCCAACACCCCAGTGCCGAAATCCACGGGAATCGGTCAGAACAGTTTGCCATCAACCCCAAACCCTGCTATTCTGCCCAAGGTTCTTGTTCGGGCTATAGCGCAGCCTGGCTAGCGCGCTTGACTGGGGGTCAAGAGGTCATGGGTTCAAATCCCGTTAGCCCGATTTTTCCATAAACTGAAGCTGAATCGGCAGTTACGATACCTGGCGATGTTCGTCAGTGCAGCGAATTCCTGAGTTGATTCGTGGAATATCTTCCACGAAATCTCCTGGAGGTTGCTGTCGTGCCGAGAAAATCAAATCCGATCCCGTCGTACCTGCTCCATAAACAAAGTGGACAAGCCAGGGTCCGAGTGCAGGGCCGTGATGTTCTGCTGGGGCCGTTCAATTCGCCGGAAAGTCGGCAGCGTTACGCTGAGATTCTGACTCAGTTGGCAGCGGGCCGGCCTGTGAGCGTGTCTGGTGGGTTGCGTGGCGTGCCTGCTGGTGATCCGGGTGTGACGGTGAATGAACTGGTGGCGGCGTTCCTGCAACATGCAGATGGCCACTACGGTCGCTACGTCCTGGGACGGGAAACTCTCTCGCATGCCTCTCGCGACCACGGTCGCACCTTCACCGTGAAGGGCCAGGCACTGGTGAATTGGGATCTCGTTCCCTCGAAGCCGATGGTGGTGGAGCGCGAAGACGGCTCGCTCTGGATGCTTGTGCGCATCACGAGGGGCATCGGTGAGAGTTTCTTCACTGATGGTGGCGTGACGTGGAGTCTGCTGAGGAGGCCCACCGTACCGCACACGCCCTCGCGGTACTTCATCGGCAGGTTGCAATCGGGGAATCTGCTGCTGGGGAAGCACCTCGGCATCGATGAGGGCCCCGTGTCGGGCGGCAAGGCCAATCAACGCCGCGAACTCACCGCCTGGATCTCGAAGGATGACGGGACGACCTGGTCCGGTGGTCTCGTTCTCGATGACCGCGTCGACTGCTCCTGCCCTGACCTCCGGCAAGCCGACGATGGCACTCTTGATGTCTGCTGTG
The DNA here is from genome assembly GCA_963977705.1 of uncultured Planctomycetaceae bacterium. Classification (GTDB taxonomy): domain Bacteria; phylum Planctomycetota; class Planctomycetia; order Planctomycetales; family Planctomycetaceae; genus SXXK01. The sequence continues at coordinate 5,709 of CAXBSH010000017.1, read as the reverse complement.
ATTACCAGTATGCGAGCGTCCGCCACGGCGAATCATCCACTCGTGTTCGCGCGGCGCGATCCAGGGCGAGTTGTTTCTCGAGGCACACGACGGACTATCGGGCCGCCGACTACTCGGAAGAGTTTGACTGATCGGCCACTGGTCGCGGGGATGCTGTGTGTGGTCACCGGCAAGGACGGTGTTTCTGTTGATGTTGTCGTTTTCGCCCCGGGGAGATGACTGATGTCCTGACGCTGATCAGAGCAGGGTTAAGGGCTGATCTGCTGCGAGTCAGAGCACCTCGCTGGGGCCTTAAGGCCAGTGCGGCGAAGATTCCTGAAATGATGCCACCTGGCTCGGCTCGGACTTTCGGCGTGTGTGGCAGCGGGTGTGCTGGCGGGAGTCATGGTCGTTTGTGGTGACTGGTTCAGTGAGTTCGTCGTCTGATCAGGCAGCTGTTTCAGTGTGTTCCGGAAGAAATGTCTGTATGGCTTTCTTCAAAGTGGTAGTTTTTTGTATTCTGTCCGCAGTGGTATCTGTTCTGGGATGTTTCGGATGTTGTTCATGTGGTGAGGTGAAAAGGCTGATTCCGGGGGGGGGCCAGCTACAGAGCAGGGAGGAATGGGGACGAGTGCTGAATTTGCTGACAGGCGTGACACGGATGTCGGCGACAGCCTGTTTCTTCGTACCCGTGAGGTCAACCCGTCCTGCCTGGTTTATTACCTCAACGCAGCGACAGCCCCAAGGCAGAAGGCCATTCGTGGGCAGAGTGACCGCCTGGTGTTCATCAGGGTGATCGCAATCTCTGCAGTCGAAGTTATCCTCAAAATGTATCGCGCAAAGTACACTCGTGGCCAGTCTTTCGGGCATGGGCGTGGCAACTGTTGTTCTGGATTCAAGCTTTCGAAAACTTGTTATGTCAGGCAGGGTACGATGCAGGAATTGCTCGCGAGGAGGGCACGACTGATATGACTCGGCGACGCATTTTTATCAGCAGTGTTCAGAAGGAACTGGCTCAGGAACGCGAGGGCCTGCGTGACTATCTTCATGCTGATCCGCTTCTGAGGCGATTCTTTGATGTGTTCCTGTTCGAGGATGTACCAGCTGCTGACCGTTCTGCTGAGCGGGGCTACCTGAACGAGGTAAAGCAGTGCGACATTTTTCTGGGTTTATTTGCCAATGATTATGGCCGTGAAAACCGGCAGGGCCTTTCTTCGACAGAGCTGGAGTTCAATGCTGCTACGGAAGCGGGTAAGACACGGTTGATCTATGTGAAGGGTGCGAATGATCGCAGCAAGCATCCGAAGATGAAGGCTCTGATTCTGCGGGCGGGGAATGAATTGATCCGCCGCAGGTTTGATGGTGTGGCAACGCTGAAACCGGCAGTGTACGCTTCGCTGGTCGACTATCTGGAGGAAGAACGCCTGATCAGCACGGCGCCATTTGATGCATCGCCCTGTGCGAATGCCGAAATGGATGATCTGGATGTGGAGGCAATGCAGGCATTCATTCGGCTTGCTCGTCACGCTCGCAATTTTCCTCTGCCGGAGTCAACAAGGCCGGTGAAACTTCTGGCACATTTGAATCTGCTGGTGGATGACCATCCTGCCAATGCGGCGATGTTGCTGTTTGGCAGGAAGCCACAACGCTTCTTTCCCACATCGGAAATCAAGTGTGCTCATTTCCATGGCACGGAAGTGGCAAAACCAATTCCATCGTATCAGACTTACAAAGGCACCGTATTTCAAATGGTCGATCAGGCCATCGACTTCGTGATGTCGAAGATTGCTGCTCGAGTTGGTACGCGCAGTCAGAACGCTCAGGCACCTGTGACTTACGAAATTCCGCGTGATGTTGTTGCCGAGGCTGTTGTGAATGCGGTTGCTCATCGTGATTACAGCAGCAACGCCAGCGTGCAGGTGATGCTCTTTTCCGATCGACTGGAAGTGACGAATCCCGGTGGTTTGCCGAAAAGCCTGACGCTGGAATCGCTGCGTCAGGCTCATTCATCCGTCCCGCGCAACCCGCTGATTGCGGAATCGCTGTACCTGACCCAGTACATTGAACGGATGGGTACGGGTACCGGCGACATGATTCGTCGCTGCAGTGAAGCGGGGTTGCCGGAACCCGAATTTGGTGTCCGCGATGGCTTTGTGACGACCGTTCGTCGTAAGTTGTCTGAATTCAATGAGTTACGGGAAAAAAGTTCGGGAAAAAGTTCGGGAAAAAGTTCGGGGAAAAGTTCGGGGAAAAGTTCGGGGAAATCGGCTCAGACAATCCTTGGTTTGATTCGCAAAAACTCAGAAATCACCATCCCTGAACTGGCAAAGAAATTAGGCAAAACCGAGCGGGCGATTGAGAAGCAGATTCGTCAGCTGAGAGATGACGAGATTATTGCTCGTGTCGGCCCTGCTCACGGCGGACATTGGGAGATACTTGAATAAGCAATGTTGATCAGCTGGGGCGTGCAGAGACGCCATCGTATTATCAATCAGTCCAGCAGCAGTATTGAGGAGTGCATTTGCTCTGAGTGGATCGTGAACGCGTGGCTACGCGCCTTTGCAGAATTGTTCTGTGCTGCAGAGCCTTGTTCCGGGGGTCCCGAGCACCAGTTCGGGCTGGTGTCCGCAGCGACTCCGTTTGTCCTGGCGGGAGCCTTGCTGTACCGCTTGGGGGTTCCGCAGTGTGTGGAGGTTATTCCACGACGAAGTTGACCTGTTCGATGGCTGCATGTCCTGATTTGCGGAATGGTCGAGGCATGGGCTGTGCATGGCCTTTCTCATCGATTGTGCGTGACCGCAGAGTGTATTCGCCGGGGGGCAGGCCGGGCAGCAGAGTGGCCCAGTAGACTTTGCACAAACGCAATGGCCAGTGCTTTGGGCTTCCGTCGGGTGCAAAACCAAGAGTTCCGACGGGGATTCGACCCTCTGGCAGTGTGCCACCCCACGATCCCTGCGGGGGCGGTTCAAGAATGGTTGCGTCGACCCACGGTGCCGTTACGAAATCCGGGTCGTCACCAGGTTCTGTACCCTGCCGACAGACCCATGTTTGAACTTTTGCCAGGCCGGAGATTCCGACCTGTGCATAGCCTGTGATGGGGATAGGTTGATCTGCTTTCGCAGCACGCGGGACAGCAAGTGTGGCGGCCCACGTCTTGAGTGGGCTGTCGATGTCGTTGTTGCCATCGATGTAGGTGTCGTTTGCTGCAGCCATATTGCTGAGGATCACATGGGTGAGCCATTTGATGGATTTGAAACCGTAGGCTTCGGGGACCACCATGCGGACCGGGCCACCTCGTTCTGGTGACAGCCACTGACCATTCAGTTTGTAGCACAGAATCACGGGTGGCAGGTCAAAAGGATCCTCAAGGATGCGACCGATCGGCAGCGAACTGCGAAACATCTGTTTTTCATCATTGTTGTGATAGCCGTAATAGATGACGCGTCGCAGATTTTCCACGGGCTGAGTCCGCCAGATAATTTCGCGCAATGGTACTCCTTCCCAGATGCCTGTACCGAGTGGACAGCCGATATTCAGGCAGGTCATGACTTTGGCGAATCTGACGGCACTGGTTTCACCGATCTGCAGCAGGGCCTGAAAGTCAAGAGCGGTGCCGTCCTCTTTCTTCAGTGGCCGTTTCAGGCGAGTGGCGTTGCTGTCGGTGTCTGAAAGAACTTCCAGTTTCCAGGTTTCGCGGGTCAGCCCGACCTCTGCCAGTTTTTCCGGAGGCAGTGAATGTGGCAGTGGTTTGCCGCGTGACACATCGCGAAAGTTGTCCGGTGGGGTCATGAAGGGATCCAGCGCGGCGATTGCGGTGGCCAGTTCCGGCGGAAAACTCTGCGTTTGTTGCGTTGCGGGAAAACCGGCGACCGCTGCAGCTCCGCCCGTTCCGGCTCCCAGAAAAGACCGGCGAGTGAACGACTGTTGCGGCATCGGACTATGTGGTGTGTGGCTCACGGAAATACTCTCCTGCCCTTCCCTGCTGACGGCAAATGCGGGTCTTCACGGCCGTTTGTGGGTCTGCTGACAGCAGATCCTAAAGGTGCGGTGCCCTGTTGTCCAATTTCACGCCGTGCGGGGTGGAGGAGCAGAGAGTTTTGTTTTCGTGATCACTGAAATGGTGCTGGTCATTGTTGGGATCACCGAGTAAACGCTGGGTGCGGGCGGCTCTTCAGTTCGTTTGTCGTGGCGTAAGTGTCACCCTTCCGGGGGTGTTTGCAGTGCAGAGGAGTGAGGTGTTTCGGTGGCGGTAAGTTGGAAGAGCCGGGTTCTCCATTGCTGGTATTTCGGGTTCCGAAATGGAGCATTAGGTGGGTGTCGGGTTGCAGGAACGGGTTGGGCCGTTATCGTCAGGTCTTTGCAACTCGGTTCATTCGATTGTCTGGGGATTTTCTGCTCATGAAAGCGCTACTGCTCACTGAATACAAGCATCTGACCGTGACGGACTGGGACGTACCGGCGATTGGCGACAACGATCTGCTGGTGCAGATTCGGGCCTGCGGGATCTGTGGCAGTGATATTCATGGATATGACGGCAGCACAGGACGCCGGATTCCGCCACTGATCATGGGACATGAAGCGGCGGGTGTGGTGACGCAGGTGGGCAGTAAAGTGACGGCATTCCGGCCGGGTGATCACGTAACGTTTGATTCGACGGTTTCCTGCGGGCAGTGTTTTTTCTGTCGTCAGGGGCGAATCAATCTGTGTGAAAATCGCATGGTGCTGGGTGTTTCCTGTGGCGAATACCGGCGTCACGGCGCGTTTGCAGAATATCTGAATGTGCCGCAGAACATCTGCTATCACATTCCGCCGGGGCTGGCTTTTGAGCATGCGGCGATGATTGAAGCTGTGTCGATTGCGGTGCATGCTGCCAATCGTGCGCCGCTGCGACTGGGTGATACTGCTGTCGTAGTGGGCAGTGGCATGATTGGTTTGTTGACGATTCAGGCCATTCGTCTTGCCGGATGTACTCGCGTGATCGCGGTGGATATCAACCCGAATCGTCTTGAGAAGGCGCGCCGCGCGGGGGCGGACCACACTCTGCTGGCGACGGAATGCAACGTTCCTGAGGAAGTGCGGAAGCTGACGGGTGGTCGCGGAGCAGACGTGGCATTGGAGGTTGTTGGGACGACTCAGACCATTCGGACAGCGATCGACAGTACTCGCAAAGGCGGGGCCATCACACTGGTCGGTAATCTTTCGCCGAACGTTGAAATGCCTCTGCAGATTCTGGTGACTCGAGAGTTGTCCGTGTACGGATCATGTGCTTCGAATGGCGAATACCCTGTCTGCATTGATCTGCTGGCCAGTGGTAAGATCAAGGTGGATGACATGATTACGGCAAAGATTTCTCTGGCGGAAAGTGTGGACTGGTTCAAACGGCTGCATGCCGGTGATCCGAATGCGATGAAGGTGATTGTCGATCCAACTCTGGCCTGAGACACTGCTGGCGGTGGTCTGGTCGGTGGTGAAGTTTTGGGGGATGACAGTGGGGGATGGGGCCGGGTGGGACTGACCCCGGGAGGAAAAGGGTAGTCCGAGCATTCCTGACGCAGAAGACAAAAAGGTAGCCCGAGCATTCCTGCTCGGCCCCATCCATTAAGCCGAACTTGAGCGACTCTCAACGAGTGATTTTCGTGATTTGAGTCGATGAATTGCTGGGATTCCGAGCTGGAATGCAGCGCGCGGAGATGCACGGCTTTGGCTACGCCGCTTTTGGACCGCGTTCGG
>CAXBSH010000016.1:0-34749 GCA_963977705.1 uncultured Planctomycetaceae bacterium | reverse complement strand
GTCCGCGAAATCACCGTTTTCCTGAAGGTTCCGCCACAGTCCGTTTCCATCCGCCTTTTTTCACCGTTATCCTGCACCAACCGCCTACCCGGTAAACCTCGATATCTTCCCTGCCGTACACGTGATCCCCATTCCGGATAAGTCCATGAACTTCCGTAGTCCCAAAACCACTTTCCGCTCACTGGCGTCCCTCGTACTGAGCACGCTGATCACTGTGTCAGTGTTCAGTTACCCCGCTTCAGCCGTGGGGCAGGAACCGGCACCAACCCCTCCAGCAACCACTTCTGCCGCCCCCGCTGAAACTCAGCCGCCGGCCGAAACCCCAGCATCCTCCGACAGTTCGTCGACCGCTGCCGCGGCAACTGCAGTCGCGCCCACAACACCCCCAGAGCCCTCCGGCCTCTTCGAACGCATCAACAAATCCCTGGAACCTGTCGATGGATTCTTTGGCAAGATCAACGGGTATGTCGCCGGATTCATTTTCTTTCCCGTTCCCATCCCGATTGGCGGTGGTGGGCAGATTCCATTCGCGGTGTTGATCCTGGTAGCCGGCGCCTGTTTCTTCACATTCCGCATGGGTTTCATCAGCCTGCGTGGATTCGGACATTCCATTTCCATTATCGCCGGCAAGTACGACAACCAGAATGACACTGGGGACGTCAGTCACTTCCAGGCTCTGACAACAGCACTGTCAGCAACCGTCGGCCTTGGCAACATCGCCGGCGTGACAACCGCCATCGCACTCGGAGGACCAGGGGCCGCCTTCTGGATGGTACTGGCAGGATTCCTCGGCATGTCCTCGAAATTCGTCGAATGCACTCTGGGTCAGAAGTACCGGGAAGTCCGTCCCGACGGTCGAATTATGGGTGGTGCGATGTACTACCTGTCTCGCGGACTTGCCGAACTTGGACTTGCACCGCTGGGCAAATTTTTCGCCATCTGTTTCGCGGTGCTGTGTGTCGGCGGTTCTTTTGCCGGCGGCAATGCCTACCAGGTCAAAGGCAGCCTCGATGCCGTCGGCCAGACGGTGCCGTTCTTCAAAGAAAATCCGTGGATCTACGGCCTTGCGATGCTGGTCCTGACCGCCATTGTGATCATCGGTGGCATTCGACGCATTGCCTCTACTGCAGACAAGATCGTCCCGGTCATGTGCAGCGTTTATGTGCTTGCCGGCTTGCTCATCCTGCTGAAGAATTATTCGGGTGTCCCAGGGGCCATCTCCCTGATCATCACTTCAGCGTTCTCTCCCGAGGCATTCCGTGGCGGATTCATTGGCGTCCTTGTTCAGGGGTTCAAGCGTGCTGCCTTCTCCAACGAAGCGGGTGTTGGTTCCGCCGCTATTGCTCACGCAGCTGCCAGAACTGATTACCCCATCCGCGAGGGGGTTGTTGCGCTGCTGGAGCCTTTCGTTGACACAATCGTGGTCTGCACCATGACTGCTCTTGTGATTGTGATCACCGGTGCTTACGACTACAAGAACCCGGCATTTCCCGCAGACTTCAAGGCTCAATTCACACAGAATGAAAATGGTGAAGTGTCCGTCGCCGCTGCATCGCTGACTTCAGTCGCCATGGACAGTCAAATCCCCTATTTCCGCTACGTGCTGGCTCTGGCCACATTCCTGTTTGCATACAGCACCATGATCTCATGGTCATACTACGGGGAACGCTGCTGGGCCTATCTGTTCGGCGAAGGCTTCTCGATGGTCTATCGCATTATTTTCCTGGTGTTTACGTTCCTCGGTTCCGTGATTTCTGCCCAGAACGTGATGGACTTCGGTGACCTGATGATCTTTGGCATGATGCTGCCGAACATGATCGGGCTGCTTCTGCTGTCCGGCAAGGTTCGTCAGGATCTGGACACCTACTGGCGCAAACTGACCAGCGGTGAACTGGATCGAGAACACCAGGAAAAAGTTCGAGCGGCTGCGAAGTAATCGCCATGCCGTGGGAAATTGATATCGTCAGCCAGCAGGTCGCTTTGCCAGTCAATACCGGCCTGCTGCAGGACGCAGTAGCCCGTGTGCTGCGACAGGAACAGGTGGTTTCGGCAATTGTCAGCATCACGATTGTTGACAATGCCACCATTCATCGCATCAATCGCGAGCATCTGCAGCATGACTACCCGACCGATGTGATCAGTTTTCTGCTGGGCTTCACAGACAGCGAACTGCCTGACCATGAGCCTGACGGCGACCCCGCCCAGTCATTCAGTGAACTGACCGAAGCAGACTCGGAAGAAACAGCGGCGGACGAAACAAGTGACGATGCAGCAGTTCCGACTGTCATTGAACTGCCAGCCGCCGGCGCAGCTGTTGAAGGCGAGATCATTGCCAGTGCGGAAATGGCCGCGCAGATGGCCCCTGAAGGTCAGTGGTCTGCCGACGCCGAACTGGCCTTATACGTCGTGCATGGCCTGCTGCATCTGTGTGGCTATGACGACCTGACACCCGCTGACCGCAGCCTGATGAAAACCCGGGAAATCCTCGCCATGAACTCCCTTGGTTTCAACCCTGTCTATGCGGAAGAGCCTGTTGGTGATTGAACTTCATGAAATCTTCCGGACTTTTGTGATCCAGCCCGAAGTTTGAACGTTTTTCTGCATAACGCCGGAATGCTGTTGGAATTCCTCCTCGCACTTCGGGACCAAAACCAATGCCAGACTTCGAAACCGCTGCGACACCAGAATCGGCCGTTGATCTCGTGCCAACGCCCAATCAGCCGATTGCCGCTCGACCATTCCGACCGCGACAGTTTCTGCTGGGACTGTTGCTCTCCGGAACTGGCGTCGCGCTGATTCTGTCCATCGCCTTCCTCACCGATACTCTGCAGACCGTCACGGGGACACTCTCAATCCCCGCTTTGTTCACCAGCCTGCTGCTGGCCATTCCCTGCATTGGTCTCGGCTTCGCTTTGATGTGCACCGCCGCCGCCACGCCGGATGAGAGCGAGTTCGATCGACTGCTTGCCGCTGGGAACAGCTCGCAGAACACTGCCCAAACCACAGGAACTCCACCGTCAGCGACAGGTTGAACTGGTCTTCCTGCATCTGGATGTTCGGCAACAGATCGCATATGCTGTCGCATCCCGCAACTGCTGTCCTGGATCAACCTCTATGCACCATTCGTGGCGACTTCGCTCCCGAGATCTCACCCGCAGCAGCCTGCCGCTGCTGATGGGCATCCTGAACGTCACTCCCGACAGTTTTTCAGATGGAGGTCGTTTTCAGGCAATTGATCAGGCAGTCGAGCAGGGACTGCGACTGCAGGCTGAAGGAGCCGATATTCTGGATATCGGCGGTGAATCCACTCGTCCCGGGGCCAGCCCCGTGGAGCTCGACGAAGAACTGCGTCGCACAATTCCCGTCATTCGGCGACTGGCCGCAGAGATTCGCATCCCCATCAGCATCGATACCACCAAATCCGAAGTTGCTCGACAGGCACTCGATGCAGGAGCAGAAATTGTCAATGACATTTCCGGCCTGACCTTCGATCCTGAAATGCTGGAAGTTTGTCGCACGACGGATGCCGGAATCTGCGTGATGCACATCCAGGGAACGCCGCAAACCATGCAGCTCAACCCGTCCTACAATGACGTCGTAGTCGACGTCACTGAATTCCTGCAGCAGCAGGTAGACCGCTGTCTGATGGCCGGTATCCCGGCCGAACGCATGTGTATTGATCCGGGGATTGGCTTCGGCAAGACCGCTGCACACAATCTGCAGCTGCTGCGGGCCGTTCCTCAACTGCAGCACAGTCTGCAGCGACCGGTACTGATTGGCCATTCGCGCAAACGCTTTCTGGCCCGCCTGCTCGGTCGGGAAGTCGACGAACGACAGGCAGGCACAATCGGCGTTGCAGTGGCCCTCGCCGCCCGCGGAGTCGACGTCCTGCGCATTCATGACGTCCAACCGGTTCGCGATGCTCTGGTGGCATGGCAGGCCGTCAGCGGAGATTCACCATGACCCTCGAAGCCTCACCGCATCTGCCCGCCGGACTGCTGCTGCCACCAGAACTTACTGCCAGTCACATGCAGATCGTACTGGGTTCGCGTTCCCCCCGCCGCAGAGATCTGCTGTCCGCTGCCGTCGGTGCAGATCGTCTGATCTGCCTGCCACCGGCATCCTCAGACGAAGCCGGTTTCGATGGCCTGCGTCACGACTCTGCCATTCTTGATCGACTGCAGCAGATCCTTGAAACCAAACACCGCGACGTACTTGCGCAACTGCCTTCACAACCCTGGTTTGACCCGCACTGCCCGCCGGTTGTCGTGGTTGCAGACACGACAGTTGTTGCCGGAACTCAGGATGGTCTCCGCGAAGTGTGCGGTCAGCCGGATCCATCACAACACGGTGCCGATGTCCGCGACTGGTTGACTCGCCTGCTGGCCGGAAAAACTCACAAAGTCCACACCGCTGTCATGGCCTCCTGCGGCCAGCAGAGGACCTCACAGATCGTCACCACCGAAGTGGAATTCGTGCCACTGAACGAAACCCAGATCGACTGGTATGTGAAATCCGGTGAACCACAGGGCAAGGCCGGAGGCTATGCCATTCAGGGACTGGCCGCCGCCTTCGTACACCGCGTCTCGGGCAGTCTTACCACCGTCATCGGACTGCCACTGCTGGAAACTCTTCAGCTCATCCGGATCATCAGCCAGTCACGGTAACCCACCATGCCGCAAATCGCCTTTCTCACCATGGACTCCCTTGCTGACTTCGTCGCCTACGACCATCTGGTGGTTGAGGAACTACGGCAGTCCGGAGTCAGCGTGCAGGAGGTTTCGTGGCGACACCCAGCTCCGAACTGGAGTCAGTATGCGGCGGTCGTCATTCGTTCGCCATGGGACTACCAGTCTGATCCACAGGCCTTCCTGCAGGTGCTGGAACAGATCGAACTGTCCTCTGCACGGCTGCTGAATTCCCTCGCCACAGTCCGCTGGAACATCCGCAAAAGTTATCTTCGCGAACTGGAAACGGCCGGCCATACAATCGTCCCCACAATCTGGCTGCAGTCGCCGACAGCCGCGGAACTGGCCCAGCTGCCGGACCACTGGAACTGCGCTGAGACCGTCGTCAAACCGATCGTTGGAGCAAACGCAGACAATGCCTTTCGTCTGCCCCGCAATCCAGCCCCCGAACTGCTGCAGCAGGCTGTCGCGGCATTCAAGCAAACCACTGCCCTGGCACAACCCTTCATCAGCAGTGTCACTGCCCTCGGCGAATACTCACTGATCTTCTTCGAAGGACAATTCAGCCATGCTGTCCTGAAAACTCCCGCAGCAGGCGACTTCCGAGTCCAGGAAGAACATGGCGGGATCATTCAGGCCATCCAGCCACCCCCGGAAATGATTGCGTGTGCAGAACGCAGTCTGCAGTCCTGCCCACAACCGCTGCTGTATGCCCGCGTCGATCTGGTGCTGCTGCCCGATGGCCAGCCCGCAATTATGGAAATTGAACTGATCGAGCCGTCGCTGTACCTGTCCTTCGATCCACAGTCGGCGACTCGCTTCGCGACCAGTGTCGTCCGTCATCTGTGACAGACTCAGGGCTCACGAAAAACCTGCCCTTCCTTCATCACAAACACCACCTTCTTCATCACACTGATGTCCTGCAGCGGATCTCCATCGACAGCGACAACATCAGCCAGCTTGCCAGCCTCCAGAGTTCCAAGGGTGTCCTCAATCTTCAGCAGTCTCGCTGCCTGCAGCGTCGCTGACTGAATCGCTTCCATCGGCGGCATCCCGCCCTCCACCATCAGCTCAAATTCATGAGCATTCTCGCCATGCACAGACACACCACTGTCCGTCCCGAAGGCAATCTTCACACCAGACTGGTAAGCCTTCTGAAATGTGCCGCGAATCGCTGGCCCGATGGCTGCCGCTTTGGGCCGCACCACCTCCGGAAAATATCCCGGCTCAGCCGCTTTCTTAGCCACCCACTCACCCGCCATGTTGGTCGGCACCCAGAATGTTCCACGGTCTTTCATTAACCCCATAATCTCTTCAGTCATATATGTACCGTGCTCAATGGAATCCACGCCGGCCAGCACAGCCCGCTTCATTCCCTCGGCCCCGTGAGCGTGGACTGCCACGGTCATGCCGTAATCCTTCGCCGTCTCCACAATGGCCTGCAGCTCGGCCGTGGTGAATTGCGGATTCTGACCGCTGGCCGCAAGACTGAGCACTCCGCCAGTCGCCGTCAACTTGATCAGATCCGCACCATCCTTGTACCGCTGCCGAACGGCTTTGCGAGCCTCATCCGGACCATTGATCACTCCGTCTACTGGCCCCGGATCCTCGCGAAATCGCCCCTTCTGACCATTGCTGGGATCCGCATGCCCGCCTGTTGTCGCCAGCGATTTTCCCGCCGTGTAAATCCGTGGCCCGATGATCCAGCCCTCGCGAATCGCTCGCCGCAGGGCAACGGAATTCACACCGTTGTCACCCAGCTCACGCACCGTCGTGAAACCCGCCAGCAGCGTTAATCGCGCATACACCGTGGATCGCAACGCATACTCAGAATCTTCCATGAAGAATTTCTCTGTATACGCCTCCTTCGAATGCTGCGACATCAGATGCGTATGCATGTCCATCAGACCCGGCACAACGGTGTACTTCCGCAGATCAACCACTCGCTGACCATCCTGCGGAGCCATAAACCCGGGCACAATGCGACTGATTCGGCCGTCAGCCACAACCAGTGTCACATCACTGGCTGGCTTTGGGGCACGACCGTCGATCAGCCGGGCCGCATAAATCAGCGTCTCTGCGGCCCGCAGTTGCAGACTTGACAGACACAGGACTGCCAGCAACAGCATGCGCGACATCAGTCCCTCAGAGTGCATCGGCTTTTTTGTTCCCATGTTCCTGCTTCCCCGTCTGCGGACTGACATTCAAACCTGACTGATGCAGAAGACACACCAGACCCCGGACACTATGGCCATCGAAAAAAATCGTTTTGAGCATTGAAGCGGAAGTCACGCGGTGCAGAACACACCGTGTCTCTGTCTCTCAGAGCTCTGGCCGGACGCCGTCCTGAAGAACACAAAAAAGCCCGGCATCTGCGAGATACCGGGCCTCATTCTCAACCGGCGACAACCCAACGTCAATGTCGTCGTGTTCAGGCCTTCTTCGTCCCGATATTGATGTAGGCGTGCACGTGCGGAGCACCCCTGTAGTGCCACACAAAACTGGGACCTTCCACACGCCAGATATCCCACGTCCTGTCGTTCCCCAGATCACCCTGACTGTAGAAGGCCATGTGCAGCTGATCCAGCCCCCCACTGGTCTTCAAAGTCTCCATGACTTCTGAAACATCTTCAGCTCGATACGGAGCCAGCAGCACCTTCAGTGTCTGTTCCACCTGCTGCTTCTGTTCCATATTCAGTTCACCGACGCGGATACCGGAAAACTTCCCGGCAGCTCCCTGCAGTTGCACAGCGGCCTCAGCCGGCGCCTGAGCAACCACGGCTTTCATGGCCTGCTCCGCTGTCAGCGACCGAAACACGGCATCTGTCTGCTGAGTCTGATAGAAGTAAATATTCTTCGATGCCACCGGATCAACCTGATCGTGCCCGTAGATGATCGGACCACCAAAGGCAGCCCGATCCACAGTGTTACCGTCCGCTCGCAGAGTCAGGTGGCGACCCGTCAGCACAAATTCGAAGGGCTGAGCCTGATCGGTCGGATCACCGAAAAAGGCAATACTGAACTCATGCAGCCCGCCCGCATCTTCATCCATTTGCCGTGTCAGTCGGGCATAACCTTCTTCACTGCACAACCCCTTCACAATCCGCGTTGTCAGCTCACGCTGCATCGATGTGTAGAAGTTCTGCTGCCCCAGAGTCGGTTCGGTCACATGCCAGTTGGCGCTGATGCGCTGACGCTTTTCATGCTCAAAGGGCAGACACAGGACCTTTTTCTGCTCGTCCGTCAGGGTTTTATGAAGTTCAGTGACCGCCGTCTCGGCCGCACTGGTCCGGGAAGGACCGGAGTACAGTCCTGCCTGCAGGGCTCGCCCCGGCAGTACAATTGCCGCAGCAGCAGCCATTCCTTTGACAAACGAACGACGATCGACAGATGGGCTGTTGCCAGAACAACCACAGGAATCGGACTTCATCAGGAGGGCTCCCGCAGGGAAAAGTCAGGTGGGACAAGGAACGCAGACCAACCACTCCACTATACCCGCAGTCGAGAACCGTGGAAATCGAAACGGCTGACCGGCGGAAAATTCGGCGGAATCCCTCGAAAACCGCCTGCCCAGCCCCAAACTGCCGATTTTGTCCCCCGCTTTGCTGCTATAATTTGCGGCAGGATCCCGGGCGCCCTCGCTGTCGCCCTGCGGATCACCACACACTCGTCCCCATTCCCCAATTCCACTGCCTCGGCCTCGGCCACCCTCCTTTTCATTTCGTACTCTGCCATGCTTAACGAACGCCCTCGCCAATGCACTGACAGCCTCCCGTCAGCCGAATCGCGCCGCGGCATCCTCTCCCGACGCACTCTGCTCGGGTCACTCGCCGCAGCCGCCGTCAGCAGTAGCCGTGGCCCTGTCAGTCTCACCGCGGCACAGCCCGGTACCGCCCCACTGCCAGCTCAGCAGGCAACCGCCGACACCACTGATACCGCGTGGCGTTCATTCCGCGGTGCACCGGATCAGCGCGGTATCGCACGCGGTACACTCAGTGCCAACCCCACGCTCCGCTGGGAATTCAGTTCGCCCGATGGCTGGGTTGGCTGCGTGGCGATTGCTGACGGTAAGGTCTATGCCCCTGCACTGGCCGGCTTCCTCTACTGCCTCGATCTGCAGACCGGAAAAGAACTCTGGAAATACCGCTCCATCGAAGACCCTGACCCGAAAAAATTTGCCCCCGGTTTCAAAGCTGCCCCCTTCGTTGCCGGCAATACGGTCTACGCCGGGGATGAAGACGGCATCCTGCACGCACTCGATCGCACCACCGGAAAGAAGCTCTGGAATTTCACCACCGGCTCGGAAATTGCCGGCTGCGTGTCCCAGTACCGTGATCATCTGCTGCTGGCGTCTCACGACAGCTGCCTGTACTGCCTGTCGCAAACCGGCACGGAAATCTGGAAGGTGCAGACCAACGATCGGATCAACTGCTCACCGGCCGTTGCGGACCACTACACCTTCGTTGCTGGCTGCGATGAACATCTGCGAGTCATTGACCTTGATACCGGCAGGGAATTCCGCGACATGCCGCTGGAATCCTTCCTCATCGCCTCGCCCGCCATCGTGCAGGATCTGCTCTACGTGGGAACTCACACTGGCCTGATCCTGTGTGTGGACTGGCGAAAAGGCGAAATCGTCTGGAAGTATGCAGGGCCTCGCGAAATGCCGTTTCACGCTTCGGCCGTGGTCACAGAACAGCTGGTCATTGTCGGCGGTCACGACAAAACTGTGCATGCGGTCGCCCGTGACACCGGCAAAGTCGTATGGACCTTCGCCACTCGCGCCAAAATCGAATGTTCGGGCGTCGCTATCGATACCCGCTTTTTCATCGGCTCCGGGGACGGCAACCTGTATGGACTCGATATCGCCACCGGTAAGGAACTCTGGAAGTACAATTCAGGCAAGGACATCAATGCCGGACTCGCCATCGGTGAAGGCGTACTGATAGCCGGCGAAGACCAGCAGAACGGCAGGCTGCTGTGCTTCGCCTGAAACTGAAGACCAACCGTTAAGGCCGTATCTCGGTATTGTGGACACACTCATGAGCACTCCTGTACCAGCATCTGAACCGGCGCCAGGCACCCTGCCCCAGCTGGTCACCCCTGCCCCCGCTGCAACAACCGAAGTTGGCAGCTACTTCATTTCCAACTATCCGCCATTTTCCCAGTGGCATACAGAGCTTGTTCCGCAGGCCCTGCAGGCACTCGACGCCAGCCCGACAGATACCGCGGATACCCCGCTGGGCCTCTACATCCATATCCCCTTCTGCCGCAAACGCTGCAAGTTCTGCTACTTCCGTGTCTACACCAACCAGAATGCCAAATCGATTGAAGATTACGTTCGGGCACTCATTGCCGAACTCGAACTGATCAGCCAGCGATCCGCCATCGGCTCACGCTCGCTCAAATTTGTCTACTTCGGCGGTGGTACCCCCAGCTATCTCAGCTCAAAACAACTCCGCTCACTCCGCGAACGCATGAGCGCATGGATCAACTGGGACCACGCAGAAGAAGTCACCTTTGAATGCGAGCCAGGGACGCTCAGCGTCGAAAAACTGGAAACCCTTCGCGACATCGGCATCACACGCATCTCACTGGGCGTCGAAAGCTTCAACGATCGGATTCTGGAAGAAAACGGACGCGCTCACCTGTCGCCCGAAGTCTTCACCGCCTGGGAATGGATCCGCAACATCGGCTTTCCACAGGTGAATATCGACCTGATTGCCGGTATGGTCGGTGAAACAGACGAAAACTGGCATCGCAATATCGACCTGACCCTGCAGCTGGCACCTGACAACATCACCATCTACCAGATGGAACTGCCGTTCAATACGGTCTATTCAAAAGAGATGCGGGAACAGGGACTGCAGTCACCCGTCGCTGACTGGCCCACAAAACGCCGCTGGGTCAGTGAAGCCATGGACCGCCTGCTGGCCTCCGGATATCACATTTCCAGCGGTAACGAACTGGTCCGCAATCCGGAACAGGACCGTTTTGTGTATCGCGATAATGTCTGGCGTGGCTGTGATCTGCTGGCAACCGGTGTTTCATCGTTTGGCCATTTTCAGGGCGTGCATTATCAGAATCTCGATCGCATCGAAGATTACATGGAGACTGTTTCCAGTGGCCGATTACCCATCAATCGCGCCCTCAAACCCACTCCCCATCAGCTGCTGATTCGCGAACTTGTGCTGCTCATGAAGGAAGGCACCGTGGATCTCGCTCGCCTCGACCGGAAATACGCAGTTGACACTTTGACCGAATTTGCCGTTCCGCTGACAAACCAGCAGAATGCCGGATACCTGCAGCTGGACGGCCACACGCTCCGACTGACCCGCCGCGGACTGCTGCAGGTCGACAGCCTGCTGCCAGAATACTTTGAACCTCGACATCGAGCCGTTCGCTACACCTGAACATCTGCAGGCTGCCTGAAAATCCCGACTTTCGCCCGATTTTTTCCAAAAACCGCAGGATCTGCCTCGTGTGTTGCCTGAAAGCCACAGGCCTGCTCAGGAAAATCCTGAGAAAATCCCCTCCGGAATCGCCCTCGTTGGGAAAAAAAGCAGGCCTGACGAGGATTTCCCGCTAGAGTTCAGCAGTTGACAGCCTGTGAATGGATTCAGCCCTCCGGCCAACCGGGTGGGGGTGGACGAGGCTGCCAGAACCCGTCACAATATCGGTGCTAACAGACCACGCCGCCACGACCCATGTCGGGCGGTTCCGAACAGTTACTCAGGAATGCATCATGTACGAGCGTTTCACAGACCGGGCCCGTAAGGTCATGCAGCTGGCGAACCAGGAAGCCCAGCGGTTCAACCATGAATACATTGGTACCGAACACATCCTGCTGGGTCTGGTAAAGGAAGGCTCCGGCGTCGCCGCGAATGTCCTGAAAAATCTCGATGTCGATCTCCGCAAGATCCGCATCGAAGTGGAAAAGATCGTGCAGACGGGTCCGGACATGGTCACCATGGGCAAACTGCCCCAGACCCCACGCGCCAAGAAGGTGATCGAGTATGCAATGGACGAAGCTCGCAATCTCAACCACAACTATGTCGGTACAGAACATCTCCTGCTCGGACTGCTCCGGGAACAGGAAGGTGTGGCTGCCCAGGTCCTGATGAATCTGGGACTGAAACTGGAAGACGTTCGCGACGAAGTCCTGAATCTGCTCGGCCACGGAATGGAATCGGCAGAACCAGGAGCGGAAGAACGTGGCGGCTCAGGTGCCACACAGCAGAAGGGCGCAAGCCGCAGCAAGACACCTGCACTCGACAGCTTCGGTCGTGACCTGACCGAACTGGCCCGCCAGAAGAAACTGGATCCGGTGATCGGGCGTGAACGCGAGATTGAACGCGTCGTGCAGATTCTCTGCCGTCGCCAGAAGAATAATCCCGTACTGCTGGGTGAAGCTGGCGTGGGCAAAACGGCCATCGTCGAAGGCTTCGCTCAGATGGTGGTGGACGGGGCCGTCCCCGATATCCTCGCCGATCGACGCATCATTGTGCTGGACCTCGCCATGATGGTCGCCGGCACCAAATATCGCGGTCAGTTCGAAGAACGTATCAAGGCCGTCATGAACGAAGTGCGTCGAGCACGCAATACGATCCTGTTTATTGACGAGCTGCACACACTGGTCGGGGCTGGTGGTGCTGAAGGCGCCATCGACGCCTCCAACGTCCTCAAGCCCGCACTCAGCCGCGGCGAAATTCAGTGTATCGGTGCCACAACTCTCGACGAGTATCGCAAGTACATCGAAAAGGATGCTGCCCTCGAACGCCGCTTCCAGACCATTATGGTCGATCCACCGACACCGTCTCAGGCTGTCGAGATCCTGAAAGGACTGCGCGATCGTTACGAAGAGCACCATCGCGTGCAGATCACCGACGATGCTCTTGAAGCAGCCGTCGAACTGTCCACTCGCTACATCACTGCTCGCTGCCTGCCCGACAAAGCCATCGACGTCATCGATGAATCGGGCGCTCGAGTACGACTCAAATCCATGGTCCGACCACCCGACCTGAAGGAACTGGAAGAAGAAATCCAGCGGCTGAACAACGCCAAGGAAGAAGCTGTTGCTGAACAGAAATTCGAAAAAGCAGCGTCCTTCCGCGATCAGGCGGACAAGCTTCGCAAGAAGAAAGAGCAGCTCACCGAAGAATGGCGTGAAAAATCCCGCCAGACCGATGGTGTCGTGGATGCGGAAGTCATCGCCGAGGTCGTTGCTCGGATGACAGGGATCCCCCTGACTCGACTTTCCAGCGAAGATGCCGTGCGACTGCTGCAGATGGAGCAGGAGCTGCATAAGCGAGTGATCAGCCAGGAACAGGCCATCACTCAGGTCTGCAAGGCCGTCCGCCGCAGCCGCAGCGGACTGAAGGATCCCAAACGCCCCACCGGTGCGTTCCTGTTCTGTGGACCAACCGGCGTGGGCAAGACGCTGCTGGCCAAAACTCTGGCCGAATTCATGTTCGGTGATGAAGACGCACTGATTCAGATTGACATGTCCGAGTATATGGAGAAGCACAACGTCAGTCGTCTGATCGGTGCACCTCCGGGCTATGTCGGCTTTGATGAAGGTGGACAGCTCACAGAGAAAATTCGTCGTCGCCCCTACTCTGTCGTGCTGCTCGACGAAATCGAAAAAGCCCACCCCGACGTTTACAACATGCTGCTGCAGATCATGGAAGAAGGACACCTGACCGACAGCTTCGGTCGCCGAGTGGACTTCAAGAACGTGATCGTGATCATGACCACGAACGCCGGTGCTGCTCGCATGGCACACGGTGGCAGCATGGGACTGCACACGCTGCGGGAACGCGATGCTGATCGCTCCTACGAAGAAATGAAGGTCAACCTGATGCACGAACTGCAGAAGCAGTTCAAACCCGAATTCCTCGGACGACTGGATGAAGTCGTCGTGTTCCGTAAGCTGACTCGCGTCGAACTCATGCAGATCGTCGACATCGAACTGCGGAAGGTGTTCGAACGCCTGCAGGAACGTGGCAAGAAGATGGTGCTCTCAGATGAAGCACGAGGCTTTATCATCGACAAGGGTGAAGCCGGTGACGGTCTTGACTACGGTGCTCGTCCGCTGCGACGCAGCGTCGAAAAGTACATCGAAGATCCGCTGTCAGAAGAACTGCTGCGAGGCACCTTCGATGGAAAGAACGTCATCCACGTCGGCCTGAAGGAAGTGGGCGATCAGAAACAGCTGGAATTCCACGGGGCACTGGAAACAGAAGCACCAGCTGCTGAAACGGCAACCGCCTGATCAGCTCAATCACGATCATCAAAACAGCTTTCAGGGCGACCAACAATGGTCGCCCTTTTCTTTTTCGTCTGCAACGCCAAATGTGGAAGAACTCCGAGGACCAAAACACCTCCACATAACCCATCGGTTTCCACCGACCGCTCGCCCCCGGGACCACCGAGCACCAGCTAGGTAACGCCCAACAACAACACCCGTCAGCTTATGCTAACGGCTCGCCTTTGGGGGGGGGGCTTGAACGCAGTGGACGACACGGGCTGAAGCCCATGCTACGACCACC
The DNA here is from genome assembly GCA_963977705.1 of uncultured Planctomycetaceae bacterium. Lineage (GTDB taxonomy): Bacteria > Planctomycetota > Planctomycetia > Planctomycetales > Planctomycetaceae > SXXK01. The sequence goes on along the minus strand of CAXBSH010000016.1, from coordinate 20,510 downwards.
GAGCACCAGCTCGGGGACGATGCCGAGTCTCCCCTATGCTTGGCGGTTATCAGCCCACGGAATGGCTGAACGACTCGCAACCGATCGCCGCGGTACGGCTTTGTGTGAGCCAAAGGCGGCCGGGCAGGAATGCCCGGGCTACGGTTGTCGGCGAACAACAACAACTGAATACGGACGATTGACTTCGGCTCGGCAGGAGCCTCGCCCTCCCAAAGGGAAACTTTGCGTCCACTGACAACTGACAACTGACAACTGACAACTGACAACTAACCACCGGCCCCCGTGTCCTTCGGTGGTGAAGAATCACCAACACTCAGACGGCACAGCAACACCGCGCACAGGATTCTACGTCGAGCCTGAAAACCGCCACACACGGCATTTGACGCAGCGGCACAAAGTGACGCGCTACTTCTGCAGACTCAGCGAGCACGTTCCCAGTAGACAACATTGTTGTCCCACAACTGACGAGGATCCGGAATCCGCTCAACAGCACGACCCGCACGCGGCTCCAGTCGCACAAGAATGGCCGACTCCACCTGCTCCAGCTGCTTCCAGTCCCAGTTCTCAAAGCCATAGTCCGGAGACGGATCGAAGACCTTCAGAACCCCCTGACCGCCACGACCCAGACACACAACCGCATGCCCGGACTGCACCGCAAAACCCGTCTCAAATGATCGATTCGATGCAAAACCATGAAAGGTCAGCGACAGTACCCCCGACTCACTGCCCTGACTTAACAGAGTCTGGCCGGAAACACGCTCCACCACCACATCCCAGTCCGTGCCCGCCGTCTTCACCTTCAGACCACGATACAGACCCAGCCAGTGAGTCCCCTCGCGAGTCAGACACAGACTGGCCATCTCTCGCTCTGTGGCATCAATCCCGTGAACCCGCAGTAAACTGGCAGCACATGCAGCCGAACAGGTGGAATCCGTCGTCTGGAACTCCAGCACACGCTCAAATTCCACGCGCGCACATCTAGGAGTACTTCCCAGCAATGGACTGGCCAGCGAATAACCACACAATCCCACCAGAACACCGGATAACAGCACACGACGCACAATGGGTACGCCAGTGGCCTGAAAACACACACCCGCGTAGAAAGCGCCAATCAACGGCAGCCAGTTGCCCAGAATGATCGCGCTGGAAAATGGCAACAGACGCACCAGCAGAGGACGGTCCCAGAGCAAAACAACATAGACCAGCATCAGCAGGGTCACTGAAACCAGGCCAACTGCCAGAGGACGGCCACTGGGCAATCGCTGCAGCACAGCACCAAGCCCCGCGAATGCTGCCGCCAGCCCCATCATCAGCAACAGGCTGGTCTGCAGATCGGACATTCGCTGTACCTCGCCGGTTTACTTCAGGATGCGACCGTCACTTTCGTAAAGATTCTGCGAATTTTTTCGACCTGTCTCAAGTGCATTCCGTTCTTAACCCTGAGGAAATTAACGAAACTGTACAGGCAAACGGCTTCCCAACCGGCAGAAAACCGCACGAATCATGCACTTCTACTGGGGCTGAGCCCCCTCGGGACCCACGTCCGGCCAGCAATTCCCCGGAAATCAACGCTCACGCAACGCCGTCACAATATTCAGCCGGACAGCACGCAAAGCCGGTAACAGCCCACCCAGCAATCCCATCGAGACTGCCAGAATGACTCCCTGAGCCAGCACGCGAGGCCCAAAACGGAAGGAAAACGTAATCTCACTGAACTGGTTCATCGTGCCCGTGGACAAACCATTGAACGGCAACGTCGCCAGACAACCCAGCAATCCACCCAGCAGACACAACAGAATCGCCTCAAACAGAAACGATGACAGGATCGCCACTCGGGAAAATCCCAGCGCCCGCAGAGTTCCGATCTCGCGAGCTCGACTGGCCACAGCTGCAAACATCGTGTTGGCCGCCGCAAACATCGCACCGAAAATCAGGAAACCCGCGATGATATACCCGATGTACTGAATCGCATTCGACTGATTCATCTGGTCTTCAAAATACTGCTTCTCTGAAATTGCCTTCATCTGAAATCGCTTGTCGTCCTGCAGCTGCTGCTGCAGCTGATCCCTCTGCTCAACACTCTCAGCCCGCAGACATACCGAACTGACGGCCGCCGGTGACTTTCGCGCCAGACCCAGATCCCGCAGATCCGTCCAGACCTCAGACTCGGCCGCACTGCCGGCAGCCTCAAAATAACCCACCACCTCAAAAAACTGACGATTCACCTCCAGCTTCTCGCCAATCGCCAGATTCTCAAACCGCGCTGCCATACTGCGACTGGTAATCGCCTCAAACTTACCCGGCTCCAGATCACGCCCCTCCACAACGCGAAAGTCCGGACGCAGCTCCCGACCAACATCCTCCAGACCCCGCACAATCAGATTCACCGTGCCACCGTTGTTGCGACGAGGCTTCGTCAGGATCGTCACAAACTCCACCGAACACAGCGGCTGACCACTCCCGTCCTTGGCAATCCCCGGCAACGTCGAAACTTCTCGCGCTACCTTCTGCTCAAGACCACTGCCAATCTCATCCGCAGAACCCTTCCGCAACACGATCAGATCCAGCTCGTGACCCGTCACCTGCAATGCATACCTCAAACCATCCGTCAGACCAAAACACAACACCGATGCCCACACCACAAGTCCCGTACTGAGCACGGTCATCAGCGTCGTGATCCAGCGGACTCGCAGATTCCGCACATTATATTTCGCCGGTATCATCTCTCACCCCACACGTCAGGCAATCCGTCGCAGTCCGTCCACGACCGACATCCGCGCAGCTCGCAGTGCCGGTACGATGCCGCTCACCAAACCAAGAAATACCGCCGCCAGAAAACCATAACTGACCCACGGACCAAGCATCTCAGCAACCGTGAACGGGAAAAACTGTGGCAACAACCGGTTCATGCCCTGCAGAAACAAACAACCGATCGCTGTGCCCAGCACACCCCCGCTGATCGCTATCAGACAGGCCTCACCCAGCACCATTCGCAGAATTCGACTGCGACTGAAACCAATCGCCTTCAATACCGCAATCTCTGTCACACGCTCACGCATCGCCATCGCCATCGAATTGGCCGTCACCAGCGACAGCGAAAACACCACCGCCAGACCAATATTCCGAATCAATACCTGCACATTGCCCAGCATATCGACAAACATCTGAGCAAATGCGGCTTCAGTCTGAGAACGTGTGGGAGTATCAGAACTGCCGAAACGATCATCCACCCCCTTGATCACGGCCGGAATCTGCGGTGATTCACCCACTCGCAGAAAAATCGTACCGGCATTGTCCAGCACCGCAAAATTCTGCTGCCGCAACCCCTCGTTCAGATAGCTCCAGTGAAAATACAGCGAATCCGTGTTCTTCGGTGAATCAAAGATCCCGCAGATCTGCAGATCAAGATCAAACGGATACAGATTGCCCTTCAACGGAATCCGATCTCCCACCTTCCAGCCCCGCCGCTCAGCAATTCGCCGATCAATCACACAACCCTGACGGTTCTGCTTCCACGACTCCAGCTGCTCCGCCGGCATCGAATACTCCGGCCACACCTCAAACAACTGCTGCGGATCCGTCGCAAACTGAGCAAATGGCATCTGCTCGTCCTGATACGAACCGCCATACCACGACAATGGAACCGCTGCCGCTACATGCTCCATTCCACGCACGTCGTCCAGAGCAGAAATCGGCAGCCGACCACTGAAGCCCTGGATGTTCATCACCACAACTCGGCTGGCCTGCGATGCCGCATCACGATACGTGTCCTGCGACGCCAGAAATCCATACAGCACCGTCATCAACGCCAGACTGAACCCCACCGACAGCACCGTCAGTAAAGTCCGGACAGCATTCCGACGCATGTTTCGCCAGATATACTTCAGTGTGTGCATCACACCGCTCCCCGCAGACCAGCAGTCGATGTATCCGATACCAGCAGACCCTTCTCCAGATGCAGCACCCGCTTCGCTCGCGCTGCCGCACCCGGGTCATGAGTCACCATCACGATCGTTTTCTGAAACTCCGTATTCAGACGCTGCATCAGATCCAGAATCTCGCCCGCAGACTTCGCGTCAAGATCCCCGGTTGGCTCGTCAGCCACCAGCAACGAGGGATCCGTCACGATCGCTCGCGCAATGGCCACCCGCTGCTCCTGACCACCAGACAACTGACGCGGATAATGATCCATTCGCTCCGCCAGACCCACGACCTCCAGAGCCGCCTTGACGTGCTCGTCACGCTCACGACGACTGAGCGATGTCAGCGTCAGTGGTAACTCCACATTCTCATAGGCCGTCAGGACCGGAATCAGATTGTACATCTGAAAAATGAACCCGATGTACCGCGCTCGCCACTTCGCCAGCTCACCCTCAGACGATCGCGACAGATCCTGACCACACACAATCACTTCACCCGACGTCGGACGATCCAGCCCCGCAATCAGATTCAGCAACGTCGTCTTGCCAGACCCCGAAGGACCCATCAACGCCAGATAACCACCAACCTCCAGCTGCAGATTCATGCCGTTCAGCACCGGTATCACCAGCTGGTCACGACGGAATTCCTTGCTCACATTCCGCACAACAACCAGCTGCTCACCTACTGTCCCACTCACTGCTCACCCCCTCTGACACTCAGGCTCATCGCACGCCCGCAAGCAACCACATCCACAGCACAGCTACTGCTGCACCTTCACAACCAGACCATCCCGGTAGTCAGCAGAACCACCAGCCACCAACCGCTCGCCACCCACCAGACCACTCACAATCTCTGTCCGACCCTCTTTTTTCTCGCCAACCTGCACCACCACTCGCTTCAATCGATCCTCTGCACCCACCACCCAGACCCAAACCTCGCTGCCCGCCACCTGTAAAGCATCGTTCGGACAGAAAATCCGGCGGCCTCGCTCCTCCTCAGTTGGCTTCTCAGCACCCACCACCTCATCCGGTGGCAGGAAATACACCGTACTGCTCATCTCCGGAAATAACTTCTCGTCCGCATCCTCAATCGCCACTCGAACCTTTACCGTCGCTCGCGCACGATCACCCATCGGAATCACCTTACGCACAACACCGCGATAACGACGACCCGGAACGGCGTCCACGGCTACCTCTGCAACCTGCCCCTGAGCCACCCGACTGATGAAGTCCTCCTTCACGTCGCAGTCCACCTCCAGGTGCTCAAGATCCGCAATCGTCACCACAGAACCACGACCCGATGCCTCTCCCATGCCACCCGGCATGATCGACTCACCCAGTTCCGCATCCTTCGAAATCACCGTGCCCGCAAATGGCGCTCGCACAAACATATTCTCACGCAGCTGCACCGCCTCCTGAACTCGCGCCTCGGCTAACTGCAATGCCGCCTGCAGCGACTCACGACGCGCTACCGCCGCGTCAAACTCAAATTGCTCCGTGTCAAACTCCGCCTGAGTCATCGTGCGACCAGCCAGCAGCTTCTCCGCTCGCTCAAGGTCCCGCTTCGTACGCCGAATCAGAACATCCTGCTCCTGCAGCTCGCTGCTGCAACGAGCCGATGAAGCCTGAGCCGCAGCCAGCGCTGCGTCCAGATCCGCGTGCTCCAGAATCGCCAGCACGTCGTTCGTCGCAACACGCACACCCTCCTCAACCAGCACCTCCCGAATCCGACCGGTCGCTCGAGCACCAATCCGGGCCTGCTGACGCGATTGCAGATAACCTGTCGCAACCACTGTCGCATCCGCCGATCGGCCCTCCTCAACACTGGCCAGTACCACTCGCACTTCCGGCTTTGATCGCACTGACTCCATCAGACGATCCGCGTCCGCCAGCATCCCCGGAGAACTGCGGAAAATCCAGCCTCCAATCCCCAGCAATGCAAGGATGACCAGAGTCACCAGCAGACGCAGAAATCCACCCAGCCAGCCACCACCCCGCGACGGTTCGTCACGACGGATCCGCAGCTTCGCCAAAGCATCGCCGGAACCACCCGAACCAGCCACTGTCATAAGCACACCCGGTGAAGACTAAACCCGCACGACCACGGCACTCGCCTGGCCCATTCGAGTCACACTGGTTTTCAGAAACAGTCCGCTGGCAGCCTTCGCAAAGGATCCATGGACCACATTCAAAGGAGCTACCTCGTCGGCAGACGAATAATTCAAAGTCGGAGCAATTGTACCATCGCGAAGGGATAATAATGACGCAGCCAGCTCAACCAGAGATGACCCGCTGCCCGAACTTCCAATGTAACTCTTGATCGCTGTGACAGGCACACTGTCCGCAGATGACCCCAGCAGCTTCCGCAATCCCAAAGCCTCGTATCGATCTCGCGCAGGATTGCCCGCAGCACAGGCATTCACATGACCCAGATCCGCAGCCGCCACACCCGCACGCTCCAACGCTGCACGACCCGCCAGATAAACAGCCTCCGCCTCGTCCGCTGCACCGTCACGGCCCGACACAGAACTGGCACCACAGGCAAGTACCGTGCCCAGAATCTTCGCACCACGAGCTTCAGCGTGAGCACGCGATTCCAGAATCAGACTGCACGCCGCCTCAGCTAACGCCTCACCCGAACGCTGACGGTCAAACGGTCGCAAACGCTGCTCAGCCGGACCCTCCGCAAGCACGTCCAGACAGGCCGACTGACAGGCCTTCACTGTGTGCAGTCGAGTCCCCGTGACACCAGCCACCATCACGTCCGCACGATTCCGACGAATCGCATTGCACGCCTCACCCAGCACCAAACCACCCGAGGCCTCGTCATGAGTAATCGAGTTGTTCGGACCATGCGCCTCAAGAGCAATCCCGATGTGACAGCCCGGCATGTTCGGCAGATACTTCAATAACCACAATGGCTCCAGACCCGGCATCCCAATCTCACCCCACTGGTCGTAATCAAACGCCAGATTGCCGGTCCGCTGAGTCCTTGAACGAAGAGCACCCTCAAGAATGACCTCTGGTGGACTGCTCATCAGATTGGCACCGAAATCACAACCAATCCGATCCGGTGGCACCATACCTAATGTCAGACCCGCGTCGTCCATCGCCTGCAAGGCCGACGCAACTCCCATCTGAATCTCACGACACATCACCTTCAGACTCTTACGCAGACTCTTCAGATGCTCTTTCTTCGCCGACTCGTCGTTGAAATCACTGACCTCACCACCAATACAACCAGGTGCCGCCACCCACGCTGCATGCTGCACACGCTTCAGACCACAACGGCCCTCAGATAATCCCGACCAGAAGGCACTGCGACCAATGCCAATCGGACTGAATACCCCGATGCCCGTAATCACAACTTCTCGAGCAGTCTCAGCGGTCATGCAAAATCACTCACTCAACGCGGATTCCAGACACACAGTCCGTCACAATAGAACGGCCCAGAGTACGGCACACAACACCGCACCAGACTTCTGCACTCCGACACTTTCCTGTGCCTCAAATCGTGAATTCTAACGGTAAAATTCGGGGTTTACTGCGCCCCGATCGGAAATTGGCAAAAGTGGACGAGCATCCCATGGAAGAATCCCACGCAACTCAACGCAGCAGGAATATCTCCCATCCATCATCCCCCAGACCAATCCCCAAACAACACCCCTCAAAAATACTAAATCCCTGCTACAAAAACACTTACGGCAAACCAACAGTAAACTTAACCCAACCCCCGCAAACTGCGCACCATCCGCGAAAAATCCGCCTTCAGCACCGTGGAATTCTCAGGAATCACCCGGGATTTCACCAAAAATCGCCCCCGCTAAACCCGCCATTCCATTCACAAACGAACGACCGTCAATCGCCTTACGTCCCTCCGGCTGCACCCGCAAGACCTCCAGCCAGCCATCACCACACAGCCCCAAAGGACGACCTTCCACCCCTCGTAATTCACCCTCCCGACACTCACTAACCCCAGACAACTCTCCGCCACCCCACGACTTGCCCAGCAATAACAGACAACGCAACGGCTCATGACCTGCTCGCTGCAACACCGCACTGCACTTCGGCCACGGCTGCAACGCACGAATCTGACAGTCAATCCGCCGACAACTCTGCCGAAAATCCAGCTGGCCGGCCTCGCGCACAATCTTTGGAGCCAACACCACGCCCGCCGGATCCTGCAACTCAAACTCCGCAATACCACGCTCCAGACGATCCAGTACCTCCAGCGTCAACGGCACACACAGATCCGCCAGACGCAACATCAACTCACCCGAAGTCTCCTCCTCCCCAATCTCCGTCTCCACCTTCCCCACCATCGGACCAGAATCCAATGCCGGCTCAATCCGGAAAATCGTCACCCCCGTCGTTCGCTCGCCCTCCCAGATCGCATACTGCACCGGAGCCGCCCCGCGATACTTCGGCAACAGGGACCCATGCAGATTGAATGCCCCCAAACGCGGAATCGACAGCAACTCCGGCTTCAATATCTGCCCATAAGACGCCACCAGAAACAGATCCGCACCAAAACTCCGCAACTGCTCCAGAACGTCCGGACGATTCACCCGCTCCGGCTGCAATACCGGCAGACCCCCCGAAATACCCAACTCCTTCACGACATTCACATGCTGATGATGACCACGACCCGTGCGATCCGGCTGAGTCACCACGGCCACAACCTGATGCTCAGATGCCAGCACAGCACGAAATGCCGGTAGCGCAAACTCACCCGTACCCATCAGCACAATCCGCATGAACCACCCCCACAAACACCACACAACACAATCACACAACAATCCACGCAAACCACCCCGCTCGCTGGCACTCCACTACCCCACCTCTTTAACATCTCACCAGCGAACTGCCCATACCCGTACCCCACCACGCCCGAATTTCCCGCCCACCCACCAGAAACTCATGTCAACACATCCACCAACTCGCCGCAACTTCCTCCAGGTACTCGCGGTCACCCTCACCGCACTCCCCCAACTCGCCACCACATGCGGGGATGAAAAATCCAAATCTCAACCCAAATCGCCCGAACGCTGGGAACCCGATGTCCGCAAACTCGAAGCCGCATTCGCAAAACGTAATCCACCCACCGCGGACGTCGTCTTCATTGGCAGCTCCACCATTCGCCGCTGGAAACTGCAGCAATCATTCCCCGCTCTCAATGCCGTCAATCACGGCTTCGGCGGATCACAACTAAGCGACTCCGTGCACTTCTTCGAACGACTCGTCATCCCCGCGCACCCACACACCGTCGTGCTCTACGCCGGCGATAACGACCTGAGCGCAGGAAAATCACCGGAAACCGTCTGTCAGGACTTTCAGCTGTTCCTTGATAAAGCCACACAACACCTGCCCAACTGCCGCCGTATCATTTTCCTCGGGATCAAACCCAGCATTAAACGCTGGGCGATCCACCAACAGGGCATCAAGGCCAATCAACTCATCAGCGAAGTCTGCAAAAAACACCCCAAAGCCGTCTTCATCGACACCTGGCCCGCCGGCCTCGACTCTGCCGGACAGCCAAACCCCGCACTCCTTGATAAAGACGACCTGCACCTGAATGACGAAGGCTACAAAGTCTGGACAAAACTCCTGCTGCCAGCCCTTCAGTAGCCCCACAACACCGTCTCAGAAATCTCCCACTACCTCGCCACCGGCCTTCGTCGCTAATGCCTCGATCACCTCCGCAGCTGTGTCCACGGAAAGCGCCCGTACTGAACCATCAGCCATTAGAACATTCACAATTCCAATATGCGGTGAACCAATACCGTCCGGACCATTCAGATACGGTCGCTGACTGAATCCCCGCACCGTTGCAGCTCCACCAGCCAACATCGACACATTCGGCCGTGACGAATCCGCAACCATCATCGTATTCGATGTCCCGTCGGTAATCGCCCGAATTGATGTCGATCGGTTGAACCCGAAAATCCCGGCCTTCGGATCCCGATCCGGCAGCTCAGCAGCGTTCTCACCCACACCGGCTATTCCCACATAGTCACCCGCCGACTCATGCTGACGCTCACCCGGCTGCGAAGGGTTGCGAAAGACGTCAAACCTGCGACCAATCAGTTCCGCATTCCCCGGACCCTCCCAGCCCTGCTCACGATCAGCAGCCTCATACGCCGCATCCTCCTCCAGAAACGGCAGCAACCCATACGCCCAGCTTAAACGCTGCTCAACAGGTAACTCCTGCACCTCCAATGTCCCCCCAGGGAACGTCCCGTAGACGTCATGATAGTTATGCATCGCCAGACCAATGAATTTCAGATTGTTCTTCGACTGCGTTCGCCGCGCTGCCTCGCGAGCCTGCTGCACTGCCGGTAATAACAGACCCACCAGCACTCCCGTGACCGCACCCGCCGACAGATTGCCCACCGGAGTCCCAGGGACGCTCTGACGAGTCCTCCATGCATAACCACCCTCCGTCGCATAACCCACCGTCACATTCGGAAACAACGGCTCCAGCACCGTGTCCGCAGCCGGCAGCTCCTCCAGACCAAATGGCAGCTCCAGACCCTCACCCAGATTCGGCAACACCTGCGAATTCAATAACAGCATCGCCATCGGCAACGACTCAAACATCAACCGATACGTCGGCACCGGATCAGATACCGACACATAACCGAACTCCTTCGGCAGTTCACTCAAAGCCGCCTGCACCTGCTCTCCAGGTACCCACCGTTTCTGCTCGCCCGCAACTCGCAGCACCAGACTCTCCAACGCCAGTGGATTCACGGCAAACACCAGCCACTGATTCGTCAGCATCAGAGTCGGAGCCACCGGAAGACTCTCAGACTTCAGCGTCCAGTAGGTCCGGTCACCCTTCCGATTCGACGTCAGTGTCACAGCTCCCTCCGCACCCGTCGATCGCAACAGAGCTGCCAACAGCGGTTCAAGTCGATACAAACTGGCCGCAACCAGCTGCGGATCCTTCACACTGACTGCCAGCACTGGCGAATAACCCAGCGGTACCACCATCGGCGCAGGATCGTTGTACTCACACCACACGTCTCCCAGCCCCGCCAGAAACTGACGCAGCGTGTAACCACCCACAAAGGACTGCAGCCAGCCAATCCCACTGTCACCCTCAGGCAAATCCAGTCCCGCTATCTGCTGCATCCGCACGCCGGTTCGCACCACATCATCCACCAGTGCCGCCACATCCAGCTTCACACCGGTAAACCCCGAAACCTTATCCGGCAACGGAGGCAACTCGTCGAAACTTAAACGAGTCGGGCGCAGATAACGCTCCAGAAGTCCCGGATCCGGTTGACCATTCACACACGTCTCATGCCACGTCGCAGCGCCCCGGAATCCACTCTGCATCGTCACATTCTGCACACCCGTCAGGCCCAGCTGACGCAGCAACTGCGTCACCGTCAACGAAGCTCCGGATTCAAATGGCGGCAACGATACCTCGCCAAAACGCTGCACCAGACTGCCCATATCCAGCCAGCCAAAACTGGTCGTCTCATATCCCTCAGCCACCCGCAGCCGCCCCCACAAGGCATGCTGCTCAAGACTCTCCAGATCACCCGCCGCAGCCGCCAGCATCCACTCGGCAGAACCCGGCCCAAGCCCAATCGCCAGATGACCACCCTCGTCCCACCATGTCACCAAAAAATCACCGGCACCCCGCAAGACCCAGGTTTTTCGCAGCAGCAGCTCCCGCTCCTCCACCACTGTCGATGTCGCATTCAGCAGATCCCGCAGCAGAGGTGCCGCGATCGCCCCATATCGACCAGCCTCGTGCAGCACAATCCCCGCAACCGGATAAGAACCCGCATCACCCTCTCGAATCCCCACCGCCGCCGTCATGCCCTTCCGCCGAATCTGATCCAGCAACTGCCGCACCACAATCCCACTCTGCTCGCCCGCCGCCCCCGCAAACATCTGCACAATATCCAGCACTCGCGCCATCAACTGAGTCTCTTCCAGAGCACGCCAGTCGGCTGTCTCCCGAATCTGCAGCATGTGCGATTCCGCACCGTCATAACGCCAGCCCAGAAAACCAGCAGAAGGCAACAGCTGCTCAGGACGCACAACGTCCGATCGCCCCGCTCTCACACCCCGACCAACACTCTCACCAGCACCCGTGTGCCACGACAATCCCAACGAACCCAGAGCCAGCAGGAACGCCACAACTGCATGTCGCATTTCAAACCCCTCCGTCTGCCCCGACACCCGACACCCGACAAACTATCCAAAAACTGGATCAAACCGACATCACGTGCACACTGACAAGTTGCAGTCCATCAGTGCCTGCATCTGTTTCATCAGAAGAAACCAGATCACCACCGTAGAACTATAGCAGACGCCTTGTGTTTCTGCCCGCGAACACGCGGCTTGTTGGTAGAAAAGATGGACAAGGCTGTGTGCTCACGCGAACTCCGGCTGCACGCGAACGGCATCACTACGCCCTATGTATCAGACCAATAAGCTCAAGGAACACGCCCTTGATGACTGCACCTCGATAAGCCTCTCCCGCACGCACGAAATGCCACCATCCCGCGACCCCGCAAGGCAACTGACCACAAACCGGCCACTCTCAGTCCACGTCCGAGTGCTTCCATAGAAAGAACGATTAACAACATGGAAATACCATAACAACTCCCGGCCGGCAGTAGCCTCACCCTCCCAAAGCAAACTTCTCGCGCACTGACCCCTGACCCCTGACCCCTGACCCCTGACCACTGACCACTGACCACTGACCACTGACCACTGACCACTGATTACTGACCACTGATTACTGACCACTGATTACTGACCACTGATTACTAAATCCGCTCTGCCGTATTCACCGCCCGCACACGGTACTCATAACGACGCCCCACCTCAGCCGTACGATCCACGTAACGCATCGGTACCAGAGGCATCGTCGGAGTATCACTGTACTGCAGATTCTGAAACAACACCCGACCAAAGGGATTCTTCCCCTGCTCCGGAAGCCGTACCAGCTCCTGACCATCCCGCTCAATCACAAATCCCGCCAGACCACTTTCCAGATCCGCTTCGCATTCCCACGTCAGCTCGTTCCCACGCACCCGCAGATTGACCGGCTGAGGTGCTGCGGTGGCATCCTCCACCTTCGTGTCCCGCACATACTGCTCCCAGCGCCGTGCAGTCTGCTCACTCGGTAACCAGCCCAGCTCCCGAACGTTCCCAGGAAAACCCTCGGCCACCACCGCCGTACCACCAGACACAGGAGCCAACCACGCTGCTGCGGACTCCAGTGACCGCAGCCCGACACCCGCCTCACCAGCAGACGGCAATCGTTGCCGCAGACAGTCATCCAGCCACGGAATTGCCAGATATCGCTGATTACCGCAGTCATGACTCGACAACGGATCAACCGCCACCGCAATCAGACCACCCCGGCCACGCACCGCCCGAAAAAATGTCTCATTCGCCGGCCACACACCCGCAAAACGACCGTCCTTCACAGTGACGCCCTCCTGCGTCCCCAGATTACACATCAACGGCACCTGCAAAGCACCCTCCGAAAGCTGATGAGCCCGCACGCCCACTCGACCAGGATCCGCCTCCAGCAACGGAACTCCCGAACGCAGCCACGCAGCCGCAACTCGCTCCGGATACAACAACACCATCCCCCCAGCCCAGTGACCACCACCACTGTGACCCCATAAGGCCCACGGAACCTCCGACAGCTCCGGATGACCACTCGCCGCCCCCAGATCACGCAGCGCCCGCAAAAAGGCAGCAGCCGAACCATTTCGTGGATCACACCACCGCTGACAGTCCGCACCCTCCGGCTGCTCATAAGCCGGAGACAACAAGGCACAATCATGAGCCTTTGCCAGCGCCTGCCAGTGCAGATCCCACGCTCCCGTCAAACCCGATCGACACGAACCCTCTCCACAACCATGCTGGTGCACCACCACACCTCGCAGCCGCGAGACACCCGGAGGCACCCAGAGCGCGTAATTCACCGGAAAAATCAACCCATCAGGCTCCGCAGATGCCTCGTAACGCACTCGATAATACGGAGCCTTTGCCTCCGGATACTCAGCATAAGGCGACTGCTGCGCCTGCACCGAAAAACACCCGGCAGACCAGAGCAACAACACAACCACAAACATGCGATAAATCAACAGATTCCCCATCACTGCTGCTCCTGCTGCTCTGCCTTACGACCACCCGACGGCGACACCTGCTGACGCTGCCCCTGCTTCACTCCCGAATGCTGTTTCTTCTGCTTGTTCTTCTGCTTTTCATCCCGCACAACACCACCACCATTCGGACTGAGCGTCTTCCACCAGTCCGGACCCTCCGCATCAATCTCCGCAGTCAGCGCAATCAATCGCGACCGCAACTGCTCAAACTTCTCAGGCTCACGCTCCCGCAGATCCGTCGTCTCATGCTCGTCCACACGCAGATTATAAAGTTCCATCCGCTCCAGTCGCTCATCAGCCAGCAACTTCCAGTCTCCGTCACGCAGCGCAGACTTCATCTGCGGAGCCATCAGCAGACGCCAGTACAATGGACGCTCCCGCTCCACGGCAGCTGCCTGCCCCGTCAGCACTGGCAGCACATTCACGCCGTCCAGCACCCGCTCACTCGGCACACTCACTCCCGCCGCCGCCAGCAGCGTCGGAAATACATCACTGCCAATGATCGGTACATCACAGACCGCACCAGCCGCCACCTTCCCAGGCCAGCGAACCAGACCCGGCACGCGAATCCCACCCTCGTACAAGTGCCGCTTGCGACCACGCAGACCACCCGTCGATCCTCGACCCGGTGACGTCACACCATCGCCCTCCGGACCATTGTCCGACGTAAACACAACCAGCGTTTCACTCGTCAGCTGCTCAGCGTCCAGCTCCTGCATCAATCGCCCGAACGCCGCGTCCAGCTGAGTCACGTTGGCGTGATGCTCACGCTGCACCACATCCTGCAGCTCCGGATACAATGCCTGATATTCCGCAGCAGCAGCGATCGGATAGTGCGGTTCATGAGTCCACACAGTCAGGAAAAATGGACGACTCCGATCACGCTCAGACCGTAGCCACCGCACCGCCTCATCCACCGTCAACAACGCCGAATAACCCTCCAATGGACCCACCGGTACACCGTTCCTCACAAAGTTCACCGGGTTGTGATGACTGGGAGCAGCGTTGTTCTGAGTCGCCATCCACCAGTCATATCCATGAGCATCCGGCTGCGGCTGATCCGCCTGATTGAACAGCCCGTTCAGATGCCACTTTCCCGTATGACAGGTGCCGTAACCCGCAGCACGCAGCAAAGTCGGTAAGGTCCGCTCAGTCGTCCGCAGATGCACCGGAGCACCCTCAGCGATCCACGTGTATACACCGTTGCGATGCGGAGTCCTGCCGGTCAGCAGCGCTGAACGCGACGGACTGCACACAGCACTCGCCGCATAACACGATGTCAGTCGCAGACCCTGACCAGCAAACGTATCCAGATGCGGAGTCCGAATCACAGGATGACCGTAACACCCCAGATCACCCCAACCCAGATCGTCCGCCAGAAACAGAATGATGTTCGGCCGCTCCGCACCCGCCAAACACACCTCCACCACTACCCCCAACTCAACACACAACGCAAACAACCCACACAAAAACATACCCCGCATCACTCCCCCCCTCCCTCCAACCGCCCACCTCAGCCTGTCACAATCAAACTGTCGTCCAGCGTCTTTCGTTTCGTGTCTTTCGTGTCTTTCGTGGTTCAAAATCCCCGCGCCTTCGTGGTTCAAAACCCCGCACCCCCGGCGTTCCCACCACTAACGCCCACGGACTGAACCGCCTGCCTGCTGCGCCTTGTCAGAAATATCCCGACGACACCAGCCACCCTGCCACGAAATCCGATCCACCGCCTCATAGGCACGCCGCTTCGCCTCCGCGATGTCCGCACCAATCGCTGTCACACCCAGAACACGACCGCCCGAGTTCAGCACATCACTGCCCTTCAACGACGTACCCGCGTGAAATACCTTCACATCCACCAGCTCACCAGCAGACTCCAGACCACTGATCACATGCCCCTTCGAATACTCACCAGGATACCCCTCAGAAGCCATCACCACACACACTGCCGGACGAGGATCCCAGTCCAGACCCTCCAGCTCCGACAGCCGACCTGTCGCCGCCAGCAGCAGCAGCTGAGCCAGATCGGTCTGCAGACGCATCAGCACCGGCTGAGCCTCAGGATCGCCGAACCGCACGTTGTACTCCAGCACCTTCGGACCACCAGCCGTCAACATCACTCCGGCATACAACACACCCGAAAACGGATTGCCGTCGACCTTCAGAGTATGCACGGTGGGGATCAGAATCCGCCGCACAATCTCATCCATAATCGCTGACGTGACCACCGGAGCCGGACAGTAGGCGCCCATGCCACCCGTGTTCGGACCACGGTCGCCGTCATGAGCCCGCTTGTGATCCTGAGCCACATCCAGAGGGACTATGGTGTCACCATCCACGATCGCCAGCACACTGGCCTCTTCACCCACCAGACACTCTTCAATCACAATCTGGGCACCCGCCTCACCAAAGGCTCGCTCCTGCAGCACCGCACGCACCGCTGCTCGCGCCTCGGCACGGTTGGCACACACAAACACGCCCTTCCCCGATGCCAGACCGTCCGCCTTCACCACCAGCGGCTGCTCTTCCCCCTCCTCGATATAACGCAAAGCATCGTCAGCCCGATTGAAAACCGCGAAATCAGCCGTCGGGATACTGGCCCGACGCAACAGCTTCTTCGTGAAGACCTTGCTGCCCTCCAATCGAGCTGCCGCTGCCGTTGGTCCGAAAATCACCAGACCCTGACGACGAAACTCGTCCACAATCCCCGCGACCAGCGGAGCCTCAGGGCCCACCACCGTCAGATCCACGGAATTATCGCGAGCAAACTTCAGCAGACGCGAAATGTCGTCAGATGCAATCGCCACATTCTCGGCATCAATCGCCGTGCCGGCATTCCCCGGAGCACACCAGATGCGAGTCACCTGAGCAGACTGACGCAGCTTCCACACCAGAGCATGCTCACGACCGCCGGATCCGACTACCAGAATCTTCATCGCTCAAACCACCTCACGGATACCAAAAAAAAGACTCGCGGCAGATTACCGCGAGCCATTCAGGAATTCGAACCCAGGGAATCAGGTTTCCGGGAGCCCGCAAAAGAATGCAGACCACAGGAATCCACGGAAACTTAACCCACCGGCAAAGATTCGGGCTTCAACACAAACGGAAACACACGAATCGGAGACCCAGCCTGATGCTGCTTCTTGTAGGCCAGCTGAGCCGCGCGGTCGGCAGCAAACTGCAACCGAATAAACTCAAGACCACAGAATGCGTCAATGTCCGCCTCGGCAGCCACATCCGCAAACAGCTCGCCAGCTGACGCCGCATGTCGACGCACTCCGTGAATGCTGCGCTCACGCACCTTCACGCCAGCAGCCGCCAGCTTGATCAGACCCTTCAAAAATCGGCCCACCGTCGTGTCAGCTCCCGACACTCGCCACAGTCGCTCCCACTCCTCGTGAGCTTCCCAGTAAAAACCCAGATTGAAATAGTCCAAACCCAGCAAATAATTGCGATTCAGATGCCACGTCTCGTTGCTGAGTGCCCGCGGACCCTGACCCGGAGCGTGTTTCTTGCCGTGACTGTGACCCTTCGGATCACGAACCGGATGGGGCATGCCCGAACCCGGATAATAGGTATAAGGAGGAAGTGTGCTGGACGGATAGAGACGCTCGACTTCGGCTTCTGCCGTGATCATATTCGGTCTTCTCCATTGGCTGTAGTAACTTGGGCAGCCGTCAGGCCACCTGTGTTGATCCGCTGACGTTGTCGCAATCATGGAAACAGCAGACGCGGAACAATGCCTGCCGAAACACGGGAATGTTCTGTCACAGGTTCAATCCTGTCGCCGCATTCTGCTGTGCCACCTACACCAAACCTATCCACGGAATACGACCCCCGCAGGGACCACAAACCGCAAATTGACCTGATAAGACGATCACTAAGCATTCAGCGACACAAGCATCGGTTCAAGCAAAACTTTGAACCAACCCCCTGCAATTCACCTTCCAGACATCAAAAACTGAACATTCGAACATCAGTCCGAGCGATCAGATTTCGATTGCGCCGAATTTACACCTTTTTCCGCCAAGTTCGAGAACTTCTTCTGACATTTCGCCAGATTCTGCCGGGTACTGCTTAAGTGTCGGAGAAGTGTTCGCATTTTCCCCACGTCACCCAAAGCCCCTTTTCGGCTGCAAGCGACAGTCACGGATGTGCGGAAAGCCAGCATTTACGACCTTGCCAGCATAGTCGCCGGAACATCAAAAACCGATTCCTGACTGGGCGAAACGCGGTTGCGCCCCCTGGTTTCCTCAGCAAAATCACAAAATACCGGGTTTAATGACGTGTTGCATTGCAAGCACATTCGTTGTGCGACATTCTGGCAGGATCCAGCCTGAGAAATCCGGCTCGCACCCTCCGCAGGGGTCACTGTCGGCTTGACAGGTGGATTCGGTCAGTTTGTAATGAATTTATTGCAAAGGTGTGTTTTGGGCGTGTGCCGGTTTTGGCGTTCCTTCAACGGGGCGTGATTTCTTTGCACCGCACAGAACTACTGATGTGATTTCTGCCTGTCTTCAGGCCGGGGAAGCCTGGGGACAGATCAGTGTTGGAAGGAATGGTTCTGGTTCGCCTGTTCTGTGGCAGACTGCGGGGGCAGAATGCCGATCGACAGATTCAGGTTGATCTGGTGCTGTTTTTCTTCTGGCGATCGGCGAAGAGGTTGGGGAAATCTCTGTAGCCGATGGGTCGAAGGGAGCTTCGATCTTTTCTGGGTCAGGCGCGCGGAGCAGGATGCCAGCACCGCGGGCCTTGTTGGGGTGTTCCATGTCAGGGCACAATCGAACCCGAGTGGTCGTCACCGGTGTCGGCGTGGTGTCTCCTATCGGAATCGGCAACGACCGATTCTGGGAGAGCCTTGTCGCTAATCGCTCCGGTATTGATTTCCTGCAGTCGGTACCGACTGAAGGACTGCCTTCGGCGTTTGGTGCAGAAGTCCGTGATTTCAACCCCGTAGAACTGCTGCGTGACCGCAAGTTCGTCAAAGTCATGTGCCGCGGCATGCAGCTCGGCGTCGCTTCGGCCAACCTCGCCGTCACTGACGCTCGCCTTGCTGATGGACAGGTCGATCCCGACCGTCTTGGTGTCGTGTTCGGTTCCGGACGCATGACCTGTCATCCGCAGGAACTGGCCACTATCGTCGAAGCCTGCCAGACCGAAAACGGGTTCAGCCCAGACCTGTGGGGTCGCGAAGCCGTAGGTCGCGTCGCTCCGCTGTGGCTGCTGCGTCAATTACCGAACATGCCCGCTGGTCACGTGTCCATCGACCACAATGCTCGCGGACCGAACAACACCATTACCTGCCGTGATGCTTCGGCTTTGCTGGCTCTTTCCGAAGCGGTGCGAGTCATTGAAGGGGGCCGAGCGGACGCGATGATTGTTGGCGCCAGCAGCTCCAACATTCACCCGGTCGACATTGCCAAGTTCCACAACTTTGAAGGCCTGTATCGCAGGTCTGACGATCCAGCTCGCGCCTGTCGCCCGTTCGACTTTGAACGTGACGGCACGGTCGTCGGTGAAGGTGCCGCATCGTTCCTGGTCGAAAGCTACGAACATGCGGTTCGTCGCGGGGCCGACATCTACGCCGAAGTCCTTGGTACCGGCGCTGGCTGTGACGGCTACGGGGCGGCCAATGAATCGGCCGGCGTCGGTCTGGTTCGGGCCATGGAATCAGCTCTGTCACTGGCCGGCATCACTCCTGCCGACATCGGCCACATCAACGCTCAGGGCAAAAGCACTCAGACTGACGACATTGTGGAATCCCGCGCATATCACCGCGTGTTTGGTGACCTTGCACTGCGAATCCCCGTCACAGCACTCAAAAGCTACATCGGTCACTTCGATGCCGGTGCCGGTGCCGTGGAACTGGCCGGCACCCTGCTGTCCCTGAAACATGGCTACGTGCCGGCAACTCTGAACTACCAGTTCCCCGATCCTCGCTGCCGCCTGAACGTCGCGAAAGGCGAAGCTCAACGACTGTCCAGCCGCACCGCCATCACCGTCAACCGCACAGCTGTAGGCCAAAGCGCCGCCGCCGTCCTGCGAGCCATCTAAGACGCCCGCCACCGCCAACCTCACCCCACGGCCAACCACGCACGCAAAACGCCCCAGTGCGCAACACCGGTCACCACCGCCCTCCACAATCACGCATCACAATCACCCGCAGACTCCCCCGCAACCCACCAACACTCACACTCCACTTTCGTGTGTTTTGAGTCTTTCGTGGTTCATAAAAAAATTTTCAATCACCGCTGCGCTGCGTCGCGTATGTGGTCGCTGCGGGGCTCCCTCGTCCCTCGGTCGCTCCCCATCGCCCCCAACGCGACTCCGCTCCGCTCACCTGTCTTGAGCTGACCGCTGAACTCTCAGGGGACGCAAGCCCAGGTAGTAGTTCGCGTCCCGCGGAAGGATCCCGCGGCGACACGCCGACCGGACGCCC
>CAXBSH010000015.1:0-35105 GCA_963977705.1 uncultured Planctomycetaceae bacterium | reverse complement strand
CTTCGCTAATCCTTCACCTCCATCAGGCTGGATAAGGGACTCAAACCCTCAAGCTGCTAAACATGCTCGGCACACCACGAAAAAAGCCCGGTCCAATGGACCGGGCTTCTGTTTCGCGTTCTGTTGCAGGTTCGACTACTCCGCAGCAACAACTGCAGGCGCCGGACGGCTGGATGACTTGTTCACTCGGTCACGGGAACCAACAAACTCGATCATCGCCTGCTGCCCAGCATCACCAAGACGGACGACCGGCATTCGCACGATTCGAGTGTAACCGCCATTCCGACCGCTGAATCGCTCAGCCAGCTCATTGAACAGAATGTCCACAGCCTCTTCGTCACGCAGTGCGGAAAACGCACGGCGACGAAGAGCCAGAGCCGGTGCCGTGACGCGTACCCAGTTACGACCTGCGTCCGAATCCCGCCACTGCTTCCACTCGTCACTGCCACGTTCCGCAGTGGTGCGGTACTGAGCCGCTGAAGCGGTAATCGCCCACCCCTTGCGACCCATCGTGACAAGCTTCTCTACGAACGGACGCAACTCCTTGGCCTTCGCCACGGTTGTCACAATACGTCCAGCAACCCTCGGAGCACCCACGGCGCCTTCCTCACTCCGCAGCGTGCGGATAAGGCTGACTGCCATGTTCCGAAACATCGCCTTCCGATGCGACGCATTACGACCAAGCTTACGACCCGCACAACGATGTCTCATGACCGAGACCCACTCATTCTGAATTACACTGCATTGGAAAAGCAGGACGATCCCGCCAGTCCAGAAATCAATTCCACCTCGAACCATGGCGATTTACGCCACAATTCTTATCCCCCGGGCTCAGCGGCTGTTCGGCAACCGCATACCAAGGCGAAGATCAATCTTCAACAGACGATCTCGTACCTCGTCCAGCGTAGTCTCGCCAAAGTTTCGCACCTGCAGCAATTCATCCTCGCTGCGCTGAACCAGATCCCGAACCGTGTTAATCCCAACCGACTCGAGACAGTTCGTTGCACGAACTGACAGGTTCAACTCAGCCAGACTCTTGCCCAGTTTCTCTTCCAACTCCATGTCAATCGGCGAATAGTTCGTCGTTTCCATCATGTTGCGAAGACCACCCTCAGGACAAGCCTCAGGACCCGGTTCACGGAACGTGATGAAACAATTCAGATGCTTTCGCAGAATCTTAGCCGCTTCCACCAACGCCATCTCAGGCACAATCGTGCCGTTGGTCCAGATCTCCAGAGTCAGCTTGTCGTAGTTCGTTCGCTGACCCACTCGAGTCTCCTCGATGAGATGACGAACTCGAGTCACAGGAGAAAACGCCGCGTCCAGCGGAATGATCCCAACCTCAGGCTCATGCTGATACTGCTCGCTGGCAGGAACATAGCCCCGGCCATTCTCAACAGTCATCTCAACGTTGAACGGAACATCGTCAGTCAATGTGGCGATCACCAGGTCGCGGTTGATCACAACCACCTGGTCATCACAAATCACGTCCTCGCCCTTCACCACACCTCGAGTATGCTTCTCAATCCGCAACGTCTTGCTGCTTGCAGAATGATTCTTCACAACCAGAGACTTCAGGTTCAGGCAGATGTCAGTGACATCTTCCACAACACCCGGAATCGTCGTAAACTCATGCTGCACACCCTGAATGCGCGCTCGAGTTACTGCAGAACCCTCAAGACTCGACAGCAGAATTCGTCGCAGACTGTTACCAACAGTCGCTCCGAAACCCCGCTCAAATGGCTCCGCCACAAACCGACCATAGGTCGGAGTACGAGTATCACGGTCAACAGCCACACGACTGGGCAACTCCAGCCCACGCCAACGAATCCTCATTGCATTCCCCCAATTACCGGTTGCATCACACGCAACATTTGTCGAATCAGACGCGACGCCGCTTCGGCGGACGACACCCATTGTGAGGAAGTGGCGTCACATCTTCAATCGACTTGATCGCCAGACCCGAAGCCTGCAGGCCGGTAATTGCACTCTCACGGCCCGCCCCCGGACCCTGAACCTGCACTTCGACCTCTCGCACACCCACCTTCGACGCCTTCTCGGCAACCGTCTCGGCAGCACGCTGAGCAGCAAAAGGAGTACTCTTGCGAGAACCCTTGAAGCCCACTGTACCAGCCGTTGCCCAGCAAATCACATCGCCGGCAGCATCGGTCATGGTCACAATCGTGTTGTTGAACGTAGCCTTGATGTGAGCCACGCCCTTGTTCACATTACGACGGATCTTCTTCTTTTTGACCTTCGCCACAGCCGCTCTCACACCAAAAACAGATCAAAACGCCTCAAAACACCAACTCCACGACAAAAACCTGTCACTTCAGGTCCTTGACGCCCTTCTTGCCAGCAACCGTCTTCTTCCGCCCCTTGCGGGTTCGAGCGTTGGTCTTCGTTCGCTGACCACGCACAGGAAGACCCTTGCGATGACGAATCCCACGGTAACACTGAATCTCACGCAGACGGCCAATCTCCTGCTGCACCTTGCGACGCAGCGGACCCTCAACCGTATAGTTCTTGTCCAGATGGTTCGTGATCCGAGCCACCTCGTCTTCGGTCAGCTCACTGGCACGAGCATGCGGGTCAACACCCAGCTCGTAACAGATCTGCACCGCGAGATACGGACCAATACCATACAGATAGCTCAACGAAATGTACGTTGGCTTATTATTCGGAATGTCAACACCAAGCACACGGGGCATCGCTCAAACTCCAAATTCCACTGTGTCCAATGTCCCGTCAGCCCTGTCGCTGCTTATGACGAGGATTCGATGAACAGATCACAAAGATCTTCCCACGACGCCTGACCAGCTTGCAGAAGTCGCAGATACGCTTTACGCTGGACCGAACTTTCATAACGTCACCAAATTCAACAACAAGTCACCAGAAACACATCAGAGCGCCACAGGGCAGCTCCGCATCACTTGTCCGAATCCAGCAGACCAGGATAGTTCCGCATCACAAGATGCGAATCAATCTTCTGCACCAGATCCAGCGCCACCGATACAATAATCAACATCCCAGTGCCACCAAAAAAGCTGGCAGTCACTATGTCGTCCGTGATCGTATTTGCAATCACAGTCGGTATCACCGCAATCACAGACAGAAACGCCGCACCCACATACGTGATCCGCAGCATCACCGACTCAAGATGCGACGCAGTCCGCACGCCAGGACGATACCCCGGAATGAAACTGCCGTTGTCCTTCAAACTCTCTGCCATGTCCTTCGGGTTGAACGTGATGGCCGTCCAGAAGTAGCAGAAGAAGTAAATCAGTACGATGTAACCAAGACTGTACACAAAGCCCTGCCCCGGAGCAAACAAGGATCCGGCCCAGGAAAGCCACGAACCAGGACCCGAATCAGGCCCAAACGCACGACCCAACTGACCGAACAAAAAGAACGGAATCATCAACAGGCTGGACGCGAAAATGATCGGCATCACGCCACTCTGGTTCACCCGCAAGGGCAACCACTGGCGATTCCCGCCACTCACCTTCCGACCACGAACATGCTTCGCACTCTGAATCGGAATACGACGCTGACCCTGAGTAATAAACACCACAACCGCAATCACAGCGACAAATACCAGCACCATCACAAGCAGCCGCTCGATCCCAAACTCGGTACCAATGCCGACACCCCTTGTCATGATCCCATCGATCCACTTCTGAGCAATCGCGGGAACTCGAGCCAGAATCCCAGCCATAATCAACAAACTGATGCCGTTTCCAATCCCGTAAGCATCAATCTGCTCGCCAATCCACATCAAAAACACCGTGCCGGCAGTCATCACCAGAGTACCAAACAGAATCCAGTGAAGACCCTGATACTCCGACAACAATAATCCCTGACCACCCGCATCGACACCACGCATTGACCACATCAGGGCAAAGCTCTGCACAAGACAAACCACGACGGTGGCATAACGAGTATACTCGTTGATACGTCGCCGACCCGACTCCCCTTCCTTCTGAATTGCTTCCAAAGGAGGATAAACCGTGGCCAGCAGCTGGAATACGATCGAAGCCGTGATGTACGGCATAATCCCCAGCCCAAACAACGATCCACTCTGCAGGTCAGTCGCAGCGAATACTGACACTACCTGCAACAACCCTCCGATCCCGTTGCGATCGCCCTGAGTTGCATTCTGCATCGACTCAGCGACCTTCTCCTGATTCACGAACGGCAGGGAAATGTGAAAACCCAGCCGGTAAACAGCAAGAAGAACAATCGTCAACAAAATCTTGTTGCGAAGCTCCGGGATCCGAAACACCGTCAGCAGTTTTGAAAACATGCCGCTTCCAGCCTCCCACGAACCCACAAAAACGCCAATTCCTGAAACCTCAGGCTTCCAGCAGCTCGACTACACCGCCGGCCTGAACAATCTTCGCCTCTGCTGTCGCAGAAAACCGATGAGCCCGCACTGTGAACGGCTTTTGAATTCCACCGTCACCCAGCACCTTCAACAGATCAAACCGAGTCGCAATGAGGCCCTTCTCGACCAGCAACTCTGGAGTGACCACGGTGCCGGCTTCAAAGTTGTCACACAACGTACCCACGTTAACAACAGCAACCTCAGGGGAAAACTGAGCATTGCTGAAGCCGCGCTTCGCAAAACGACGGAACAACGGCATCTGGCCGCCCTGGAAACCCTGTCGAGTCGACGAGCCAGAACGACTAAAGAAACCCTTATGGCCTCGACCAGCCGTCTTTCCATGACCCGAACCAACACCGCGGCCAATCCGCTTACGTGGCTTCCGAGTCTGAACACCGGTGTGAACATCATTCAAAATCACAGCGTCACCCCTCGCAATCGCTCGATCTGCTCTCGAGTTCGCAACTTCTTCAGAGCCTCAAATGTGGCCTTCACAAGGTTCAACGGGTTCGTTGAACCGTAAGCCTTTGTCAGAATGTCAGTGATTCCGGCCGCTTCCACAACAGACTTCACGCAGTCACCAGCGATCACACCCGTACCAGGCTTGGCCGGCAACAGCAGGACTCGCGATGAACGAAATTCGCCAATCACCTGATGGGGAATCGTGCCACCCACAATCGGCACACTCACCTGGGAACGATTGGACTGCTTGGTGGCCTTCTCGACAGCCTGAGGCACCTCGATGGCCTTCCCGTAGCCGTAACCGGCACGGCCGTTACCGTCGCCCGTCACAACCAACGCAGCAAAGCTGAACCGGCGTCCACCTTTCACCACGCAGGCACAGCGACGAATCTGCACTACACGCTCGCCCGAGTCGGATTTTACTTCTGCTGTCGACACCGTTCACCCCACACCGAAACCAGAAAAACTGACCGACCACCCAACCTAACCCCCGGCCCGGCGGCACACCAGCGCCACACACTCCGGAAACCAGAATTCGCAGACCTCAGAAATCAAGTCCGGCAGCCCGAGCAGCCTCGGCCAATGCCTCAACTCGACCATGATACCGGAACGGACCGCGGTCAAACACCACTGCCGTAACACCAGCACCCTTCGCACGCTCAGCAATCAACTGACCAACTTTTGCGGCACTGTCGACGTTTCCGCCGACACCCCCGGGACCCGCAAGAGTCGCGTCGACGCTGCTTGCCGCGGCCAAGGTACGACCAGTCGAGTCGTCGATGATCTGAGCATACATGTGACGGTTGCTGCGGAACACGGACAACCGCGGACGCCCGTTCGCACCACGAGCAACCCCGTTGCGAACACGATGCGTCCGACGACCACGACGCTTTGCCAACTGAGTACGAATGCTCATCGCTTACACCAAACCAAAAGACCAATTACTTCGAACCAAATGCCTTACCAGCCTTACGACGAACCTGCTCGTCCTGATAACGAATCCCCTTGCCCTTGTAAGGCTCAGGAGGCCGCACGGACCGAATCTCCGCTGCGAACTGGCCACAGGCCTGCTTATCGCAACTACGGACAATCACATGCGTCGGGTCAGGAACCTCGCACTTCGTACCAGCAGGTACCTCCAGCACGATCTTGTTCGCAAAACCAACCTGCAGAGTCAACTTAGTGCCCGACAAACTGGCGTTGTAACCGACGCCCGTGATTTCCAGCTTCTTCTCAAATGGCTTCACTACCCCAGCGACGTTGTTGTTCAGCAGACTGCGAGTCAACCCGTGCAGAGCTCGACTCAGCCGCTTGTCGTCCGGACGAGTCACCACGATGGTGCCGTTGTCCATCGATACGCCCATCGATGGATGTACGTCAATGGACAGTTCTCCCGCTGGGCCCTTGACAGACACGCGAGTCCCCGCGATGTCCACCTTCACATTCGAAGGCACAACTACGGGCTTTTTACCAATACGCGACATGATTCAGAACCTCAGCACCAGAGCAGATAACCGGTCGTACCACGCACCCGCACACTGTTCCCCGCATCACTCAGGCGAACATCCGGACAATACTACCACACTTCGCAGAGCAACTCACCACCAATACCCTGACGACGAGCCTCGCGGTTGCTCAATACACCCTTCGAGGTCGACAGAACACTGATCCCCGTACCCTGCCGTACGTCCTTCATCTCATTGACCGCCACGTAAACGCGACAGCCAGGCTTCGAAACTCGCTCCACATGCTGAATCACATGCTCGCCGTTCGGGCCATACTTCAAATTCACTCGCAGGACCTTGTGAACCCCAGCGTCGACGACTTCGTGGTCCCACACGAACCCCTCACGCTGAAGTGCCTGCACAATCGCGACCTTCAGGCGCGAATACGGCACATCCACTGACGGACGCTCAACACGCACGCCATTACGAATTCTGGTCAATAAGTCCGCTACCGGATCCGTCATCATGTTCCTGCACCCCTTACCAACTGGCCTTCTTTACGCCCGGAATCAATCCATCCAGCGAAAGATTGCGGAAACAGATCCGGCACACCTTGAACTTACGGTATACAGCCCGAGGACGTCCGCACATGACACATCGATGCTCGATGCGGCTGCTGAACTTCGGAGTCCGCCTGGCCTTTTCAATCTTTGCCTTGCTTGCCATCTTACTGCCCTGATCTGATCCAACCCAGAATCAAATGAAACAACACCGCTCACTAGTTGTCCGCACGGAACGGCATGCCGAATGCCTTCAGCAACACACGCCCCTCGTCGTCCGTATTGGCCGTCGTCACAATAGTAATGTTCATACCCTGAACAGTCGTCGCTGTTTCCGGATCAATCTCCGGAAATACCAACTGCTCACTCAGACCACAGTTGTAGTTCCCGTGACCGTCAAAACCCTTTGCACTCACACCACGAAAGTCGCGAACTCGAGGCAGAGCAAGAGTGATCAGACGCTCAAGGAAGTCATACATCCGGCGACCGCGAAGCGTAACGCGGCAACCGATCGGCTGACCTTCACGCAGACGGAAACCCGACACCGAGCCCTTGGCTCGAGTCACCTGGGCCTTCTGGCCGGCCAGTTGAGTCAAATGCTCGGCGGCCACGTCCAACCGCTTGCGATCGTCTACCGCCTTGCCCACGCCCATGCTGACCACGATCTTTGTCAGACGCGGCAGAGAATGCACGTTCGTGCGCCCCAGAGCACTCTGGAGGTGCGGTACAATTCGATCTTTGTAATCTTGTATCAACCGAGACATACTGAGCATTCCAGTCTGATCACAGCCATCCGTCCACACACAACCTGCACCAGTTCAAACAACTTCGCTGGCCAGTGACACAATCTTCATGAACTTTCGGTCACGCAGCTCGCGAGCCACCGCGCCGAAAATGCGAGTCCCCTTTGGGTTGCCGTCATTGTCAACGATCACGATGGCGTTGCGGTCGAAACGTACGTATGAGCCGTCAGCGCGTCGAGCTGACTTCTTCACACGCACGACCACGCCCTTCACAACCGAACCAGCCTTGATCGCACTGCCGGCAATCGCCTTCTGCACGCTGACCACAACGATGTCGCCCAGACCAGCGTAACGCCTGCGAGTCCCACCAAGAACCTTGATACAGCGGGCTGACTTGGCACCCGAATTGTCTGCCACGTCAAGCAAAGTCTGCATCTGAATCATCGCAACCTACTCCAGACTCAATTCACCCGTTAGACTCAACCAACACATCGAACCACGGTTCAGGTCGCAGCAGACTGATGACAGCCCACCGCATCCCCAGCCTCACTCCGCCACATCCGCAACGGCCGGAGAACTGACAACTCGCACCAGTGCCCAACGCTTCAGACGCGACATCGGTGGAGCTTCCACGATTTCCACCGTGTCGCCCTTGCGGGCAACCCCGGATTCGTCATGGACGTGACACACAGTACGGCCACGAATAATCTTTCCGTACTTCGGGTGCTTCATACGTCGGTCAATCTCAACTCGCAGAGTCTTTGACTGGCCAGACTTCGCTACCACACCGATCAAGGTCTTCTTCATGACAAACACCAGCACCCGGAAATTAAAGTACGGAAACTTCAGGCCCGAAAACTACTTGCGCTCACTCTGAATTGTCAGAATCTGAGCAATTCGACGGCGGAGCTTCCGTGCATTGCTGGGTACGTCATTGCGCTCTGTCGCGGCCTGAATCCGCAGTTTGAAAAGAGCCTGCTGGGCACCCGACAGCTCATGCACGAGCTGCTCGTCTGACATCTGACGGATCTCTGCTGCCTTCGACATGGAACACAACCCCTCAACTAGATTTCAGGACGTCGACCGACGAGCCTGACACGTACCGGCAACTTGTGAGCCACTCGGCTGAAACAGCTCTTCGCCGTTTCCTGACTGACCCCACCAAGTTCAAACATCACCGTACCCGGCTTCACGATCGCTACCCAACGGTCCGGCTCCCCCTTACCCTTACCCATTCGCGTTTCAAGCGGACGAGCTGTTACTGGCTTCTGAGGAAAAATCCGGATGAATACACGACCCTCGCCACGCACATACTGATTGGCAGCAATACGACAGGCTTCAATCGTCTGACCAGTCACGTGACCAGCATCAAGCGACTGCAATGCCCACTCGCCGAACACAACCGTGTTACCGCGAGTCGCATTACCTCTTATACGTCCTCTTTGGCTTTTTCTGTGCTTGACCCGCTTTGGCATTAGAGCCATCTGCAGTCTCCTCGTTTGAATAGTCGCCCAGATCGATCCACACCTTCACACCAATCACACCCATCGTCGTCTTCGACTGGGCAAACCCGTACTCAATATGACGTCGCAAGGTGCTCAGGGGAATGGAGCCTCGGTTGGCCTTCTCACAACGAGACATCTCTGCCCCGCCCAGTCGACCAGACATCTGGATCTTCACACCCTCAACACCCGCGCTCATGACTTCGTCGAGCGTTTTCTTGATGGCACGGCGGAAACTGCCGCGCTTCTCAAGCTGCTGAGCAATCTTCAGGGCAACCAGGTTGGCGTTGCGATTGGGATTTGTGATCTCCACAATCTTCACGTCCATCCGGCGACCCGTCAGGTCTTCCAGCTCTGCTTTCAACTTGTCCACTTCCTGCCCCTTGCGGCCGATGATGACACCAGGCCGAGCAGTGTGCATGTGGACAACCACCTGATCCCGAGTCCGCTCGATTTCCACTCGAGCAATCTCGGCAGATGCGTACTTCGTCGCAACGAAGTGGCGAATCTTGAAATCCTCAAGCAGCAGGTCGCCGAACTCTCGCTTCGGAGCGTACCAGCGGCTGCGCCAGGTCTCCATGACCCCAATTCGAAACCCCGTTGGCCGTACCTTCTGACCCATCGCTAAACCTCAATTCAAATGATCTTCAGCCAAGTTCCGGCGCATCAACGGCGACGTGAATGTGAGCAGTACGACGACGAATCAGATTCGCCATACCACGAGCCCTCGCGTGTACACGCTTAAACATCGGACCGCCATCAACCCGCGCCTCGCTGATCACAAGACGGTCAGGATTACGAACGCCCCGGTCTTCTGCATTCGCAACGGCACTTTTCAGCACCTTTTCCAGGAAACGAGCACCACGGCTGGGCTCGTAAGCCAGAGCCAACAACCCCTGCTGCGCCGTCTTGCCTCGAATGAGGTCAGCATACGGACGCACCTTGGTCGCGGAAATCCGAGCAAACTGGTGAACAGCACGAACTGTAGCCATGACTACTTCTTACCTTTTGATCCGTGACCGCGAAATGTTCGAGTCCCCGCGAATTCCCCGAGCTTGTGCCCCACCATGTCCTCAGTTACGTAGACGCTGATGTGCGCACGACCATTGTGCACCAGAAACGTGTGCCCAACGAACTCAGGCGAAATCGTACAACGCCGCGCCCAGGTCTTTACCGGCTCCTTGCGGCTTGCCTGGTTGAGCTTCTCAACCTTCTCGAGCAGCCGGGGATCCACGAATGGACCCTTTTTCAGCGAGCGTCCCATCTAAGCACCCTTCTCCAAAAACCGCTTACAGCTTGACTTCGCCATATCGAACAGAAATACGTCTGCGGATGATCGCCTTCCGCGAGGCCTTTTTGCGGTCACGAGTCTTTCCGCCCTTGGAAAGCAGACCGCGAGGCGAACAGGGATGACGACCTCCGGAATTTCGACCTTCGCCCCCGCCCATCGGGTGAGCAACAGGGTTCATGGCCGTGCCTCGGACGCGAGGACGAATGCCCTTCCAGCGATTACGCCCCGCCTTACCGATCACCACACTGCTGTGCTCTGAATTCCCAACGACGCCAATCGTGGCACGACAGGCACTGGGAATTCGACGCACTTCACCGCTGGGCAGAGTAATCTGGGCCCAACGGCCTTCTCGAGCATTCAAAGTGGCACCCATGCCAGCACTGCGACACAACTGGCCACCACGGCCCGGCTGCATCTCAATGTTGTGCACCACAGTTCCCAGCGGCACGGCACTCAGAGGCATGCAGTTGCCCGTGTTCGGCTCCACACCCGCTCCACTCTCCACCACCATACCGGCCTTCAGGCCTTCAGGCGCAAGAATGTAGCGTTTTTCGCCGTCGGAGTATTCAACGAGGGCAATACGAGAACTTCGGTTGGGGTCGTACTCAATATGAGTCACCTTGCCCGCAACGCCGTCCTTGTCCCGCTTGAAGTCAATGACGCGATACAGACGCTTGTGCCCGCCACCACGGTGCTTCGCGGTGATCTTTCCCTGATTGTTGCGGCCGCCCTTCTTCTTGGCGCGGACCACAAGCCCCTTCTCAGGACGCTTCTTCTTGTCAGTGATTTCCGAGAAATCACTGACAGAAGCGCCTCGGCGCCCCGGAGTCACTGGTTTGTAGAATCGAAGTCCCATAACTCACTCACTTCCTGCCGCAATCAGATCAAAACGCACCGGATGCGAAGCCTGCTGACCCAGAACACCGCCTGGATCAGAAGAAGGCTATTCGGTCATCCCCATGCAAAGTCACAATGGCTTTCTTCCAACTGCGAGTCTGGCCAGAGAAGAACTTGTGGCGACGAGGCTTGCCAACTCGGTTCTGGATTCGGACAGCGTCAACACGTACGCCAAACAACTTCTCGACAGCTGCCTTCACATCCGTCTTGGTTGCCAACGGATTGACCTCGAAAGAATAAGCGTTCAGCTTTTCTGAAAGCTCAGTGCCCTTCTCAGTCACCAACGGACGACGAATGACCTGATGTGGCTCAATCGTCACGCCTGCTTGTGCAACTCTGCCCATATACCACCAAGCCCTTATACCACATACACTGACCAACACCCGGAACCCTTAACCAAACCCCGGCCCAATCAGGTCGATCGTCCCAGAATTCGGTCCATTTCACCCACCGGAATCACCAAATGCCGCTGCCGCAGCAACACAAATGCGTTCAGGTCTGCGGCCGGCAAAACCATCACGCCTGCAATATTTCGAGCTGAACGGTGAACATTACGATCCACGCCAGCTGTCGCCAACAGCACCGTCTGACCGGTCAGTCCAACCGAGGAAAGAAACCCTGTGATCTGCTTCGTGCGGATCTCCGGGCACTCCCACTGCTTCACCACCACCGCCTGAGAATCCTCGAATTTGCTGAGCAATGCCATCCGCATTGCTTTGCGAACAGCCTTTTTCGGCATGCGGTAGTAGAAGTCGCGAGGCAACTTGCCGAAGGCATGGCCACCGCCACGACGTACAGGAGTCCGGATGGAGCCAGCACGAGCACGGCCGGTACCCTTCTGCTTGAACAGCTTGCGAGTACTTCCAGCGACCATCCCTCGTGACTTCGTCTGCACCTCGCCCACACGGCGATTCGAGCGGTACATCACGACGGCATCGTGCAACAGCTGCTTGCAGATATTGTCCGAAACGTCGGCTGGTTCAAATGTGTACACGCCACACTCGCCGCCATTCATGTCTCGAATCGGTACGGAAATCATGATCAAACTCACTTCAGATAAGCAGAACTGTCCGACACAGAATCAACGCAACAATCAACCCTTGCGTGACCGCCGGATCATCACAAAAGCACCGTTTGGACCCGGAATTGCCCCGCGGACCAACACCACGTTTGTTTCATTATCGAGCCGAATAATGCGAAGATTTCGCACAGTGACTCGCTCAGCACCGTAATGGCCTGCCATACGAGTACCGGGGAAGACGCGAGAAGGATCGGCGCTGGCACCGATCGAACCGGGCTTGCGGTGGACACGCTTGGCACCGTGGCTTGCCGGTTGACCATGGAAGTTGTGCCGTCGCATTGCACCCGAAAAACCTCGACCGCGAGTCACCCCGACGACGTCGACGAAATTGATACCTTCCAGAGATGACGGCTGCAGCACATCACCGACCTTCAGGCCATGACTGGCATCATTGCAGCGAAACTCGCGGATCCAACGCTTCGCTTCGCAGTCGGCCTTAGGAGCTGTCGCGGTGCCAGCCTTGCGTCGGCGACTGTCCAGAGCGGCCACATGGCCACGCTCGGCCTTAGTTGCCTTGCCACGAGCCTTGTCAGCGAAGCCCAACTGCACCGCATCGTAGCCGTCCCGCTCCATGCTGCGAATCTGCAGCACAACACACGGACCTGCTTCGATCACAGTGACCGGCTCAAGAATACCGTCGCCGGTATAAACCTGAGTCATTCCGATTTTTCGCCCCAGCAACCCGACTGACATAGCCCACACTCGCACATGAAAGTAAGCGAACAGAGAATTCGCCGCTATCAACTTCAACACCAACCATTTTCGCTGCCGTCAAGTGTTTCTGCACACTGACTTCGGCCTGCTTCAACCTGCTCCCAGAACACCGTGGCACTGGTCATTAGTTGCCAACCACACTGTTTTTCCGGGAAACGCGGCTGTTACTTTTGAGGCCCGTTTTGGCGGTGACTGGAAGATCACCTGTGACTGTAACCAGAAGAGCCCCAACGGTTACCGCCCACGAAAGCTACGAGCAGGATCAGCCCGTCGCTGTCGCTTTGATCTTGATATCCACACCCGCCGGCAGGCTGAGTTTATTCAGAGCATCCACCGTCTTGCCGGTCGGCTGAATGATGTCAATCAGCCGTTTGTGAGTACGAATCTCGAACTGCTCACGAGACTTCTTGTCAATGTGCGGACTGCGAAGAACGGTGTAACGCTCAATTCGCGTCGGCAGAGGCACCGGGCCATGCACAATCGCCCCAGTTCTCTTTGCGGTATCGACAATCTCTGCCGCAGACTGATCCAGTACAGAATGGTCGTACGACTCCATTCTAATCCTGATACATTCTTCCCCTGAGCCAGCCACGGCACGCCACCTTGAACTAGTAATGTAAGAGTCGTCACAAACTTGCGGATTCAAAAGAATCCGGCAAAATCTACGTAAATCCCGCAGTTTCAACCAGTTGCAACTTCAATTTGCAAGCCGGCCGGCCACAAGATAATATCTAACCGAACAGAATACCTGAATGTACCTGAAATTACCTTTACCGGAGTTTCCTGCCGGCGATTCTTCCTGGCCCCTGTCAACCGATCAACCAAAAACGTCGGCACTAACAGCCTTTAGCATCCAGCACCGGAAACCACTAGGGAAACCGCGATTTTTGCACACTGCCAACTAGTTGACGCCAACCCGCCGACACCCGCAGACAACCCGCCTTGTTCACACAAAACGCTGCTGCAAGCTTAGGCATCCTTCCCCAGAACACTGAAAAAACAGCGTTTTTCGCAGAATTCTGGAGCCGGTTTTGGGGAATCGCGGAGTATATACTTTCCTGTCGCTGAAGTCAATCATGCTCAGTCGGAAATCAGTTTTTCGGTAGATGAGACTGAAAACTTCAGCCTTACATCTGCTCCATCACCGACGCCGGGGCAATTTCATACCGATGCGGCTGCATCGAATAGGATGCCCGACCCTGCGACAGACTGCGCACCTGATTCGAATACCCAAACATCTCAATCAACGGCACTTCACACTGCAAAACACACAAATCTCCACGACGATCAGAATTCACAATGATGGCCCGGCGAGCATTCAAGTCGGACTGGATGTTCCCAAGGAAGTCCTCAGGAGTCGTCACCTCAAGCATCATCACCGGCTCAAGGATCGCCATTTTCCCATCCGTGCGAACCTTGCGGAACGCCTCCGCCGCTGCCGTCCGAATCGCAACCTCCGAACTCTCACCCTCCCGGAAACTCACCGCCTCAATCACCAACTGCAAGCCCATGATCGGATGACCAAAATTCCCCCCCGCCTCCGCCTCCTTCTGAACCGAATCCAATAAGACCTGCAACATCTGCTTAGGCAGAGCCTCCGGGGGTAACCGATGCTCCACCTGAATCCCCGCACCCTGGTCCGACAACTCCCGCGCCCACAACGTCAAACCAAACCCAATCACCCCCGATGGCAGCTGACGATGGAAATCCTCCACCACCCGCACCTCACCCACCAACTTCTCCCGGTAACTCACTCGCGGCTTGTGGAACTTCACCCGCAGATTGAAGTCTCGCTGCATCCGATTGCGGATAATCTCCAGATGCAACTCACCCATACCACTAATGATCGTCTGTCCAGTATCTGAGTTCGAGCGGACTCGGAAGGTCGGGTCCTGCTTCTCCAACCGCTTCAACGTGTCCTCAAGCTTCTTCCGATCCGAACTGGAATCCGGCTCGATCGCCATCGAAATCACCGTCTCAGGAAACACAATCGATTCCAGCGCTACCGGATTTCCAGCATCACACAACGTGTCCCCCGTCGCCGAATCACGCGGACCAATCACCCCGCAAATGTCGCCCGCCTCAACTCGCTCAACCTTCTCACGAGAATCCGACTGGACATGCCAAAGCTGAGTAACCATCTCCTTCTTACCAAGTCGCGGATTCAGCAGCTTCGAGTTCCCTGTGAGAACTCCTGAATAAACGCGAGCAAAATACAGGTCACCATGCTGCTCCGCCTGAACCTTGAAAATCAGAGCACACACGGGTTCGTCAGCGGCTGAGCGACGTACCGCCCGCTGACCTTCCTGACGCCCCGCAGGAATCACACCCTCCACAGGAGGCCTGTCGAGCGGGCTGGGCAAATACCAGTTGACCGCGTCCAGTACCGGCTGCACCCCGATGTAATCCAGCGAAGCCCCACATAACACGGGCTGAATCTCTCGCGCTAATGTCGCCCGACGAATCGCCACCCGGATTAACTCCAGAGCAATCTCGCCGCCCTCCATGCAGGCCACCATCAGGTCCTCGTCATACAATGACAGGACATCCAGCATCTCTCCGCGCCATAACTCGGCATCATCACGCTGACCCTCCGGGATCTCTTCTTCTCGGAACTTCTCACCGCGTGACTCCGAATCCCAGTAGAGGGCCTTCATCGTCAGGAGATCAATCACCCCGCGAAAGCCGTCGGAGTTTGTCGACGGCCCGGCACCGATGGGGAGCTGCAGAGGTACCGGTCGCGCACTCAGTCGATCTCGAATCTGACCCAGCACTCGCTCAAAACCAGCACCAATACGGTCCATTTTGTTGATGAAGCAGACGCGAGGCACCCCGTAGCGATTCGCCTGCCTCCAGACGGTCTCACTCTGAGCCTCCACGCCCTCGACAGCACTGAAAATCACAACCGCACCATCCAGCACCCGCAGGCTACGCTCCACCTCCGCCGTAAAATCGACGTGGCCCGGAGTATCAATGATGTTGATGTTGGCGCCCTTCCAGCTGCAGGAAACCGCAGCCGAATAAATCGTGATTCCCCGCTGCGCTTCCTCAGGGTCGAAGTCCGTCTGAGTCGTCCCGTCATCGACGTTCCCCATCCGGTGCGAAGCCCCCGCGTAATACAGGATTCGCTCGGTCGTCGTCGTCTTGCCGGCGTCAATATGAGCAATGATGCCGATGTTGCGAATACTGTCGATCGCTCGCGCCATGTCTGCACCTACCCGCCAAAAAAAAACGCCAAACAAACAGCCCTAAGGCCGTCTGTTCGGCGTCCAGTCGCACCGAAATTCAAATCACCACGCGAAGTGCGAGAATGCTTTGTTTGCGTCAGCCATGCGATGCACGTTCTCACGCTTGTTCATCGCCGCACCCTCACGACGGAACGCAGCGACGAACTCTTCAGCCAGCGAACGGTCAACCGGACGACCCTTGCGACCACGCACAGCTTCCAGAATCCAGCGAATCGACAACGCCTGCTGGCGTCGAGGATTCACGGGAGTCGGCACCTGGTAGGTGGCACCGCCAACACGCTTCGATCGCACTTCAATTGATGGCTTCACGTTCTCAACTGCAGCGAGGAAGACATTGAGAGGGTCTTCGTTCGGCAGCTGCTTCCTGACGATGTCCATGGCACGGTAGAAAGCGCTTAATGCAACGCTCTTCTTGCCGTCGTACATCAGACAGTTGATGAACTTGGAAACGAGAAGACTGTTGAACCGAGTATCCGGTTTCAACTGATCCTGACTGGCCGTAAACTTCTTAACCATCGAAAACCACTCTCAAACACTGAACGTGGACACCGAAACGAACGCCACGGCAGTCGCCGGGATCTGACATAAATCAGGTTGATACCGCCACCCCGGGAGTCCCAGGAGGCCGACATCAGCCCACCGAATTACTTCTTTTTGCCCGCCGCCGGTGCAGCACCAGCCTTCGGACGCTTCGCACCGTAGCAACTGCGAGCCTGCTTACGGTCGGAAACGCCGAGCGTGTCAAGCACACCGCGGATGATCTTGTATCGCACACCCGGCAGGTCACGCACACGACCACCGCGGACAAGCACGATGGAGTGTTCCTGCAGGTTGTGACCCTCGCCCGGAATATAGGCGGTGATTTCCTTGCTGTTCGACAGGCGCACACGAGCCACCTTACGCAAAGCCGAGTTCGGCTTCTTCGGCGTCACCGTTTTGACCTGCAGACACACACCGCGTTTCTGAGGACATCCCTCAAGAACCGGCGATTTTGACTTGGAATTCTGCTGCTTCCGAGGCTTTCGAATGAGCTGATTAATCGTAGGCATAAACCGCCAGACACACGCAAAGTTCTAGAGACACAACCAGAAACACGACCCGACATACACGCCCAGATGTTGGCTTATTGGAGTAAGTCCATCTGAGAAAACAACTTAGGAGGATTCAGAAAACTGTATCCAGCCCCAGTAAACACCCTGTACCAACACCGCACACACCCCGCGCTAACACACTCGGCACATACACCCCGTACACACACCCGGCACAGGCAGAGCCCAGCAGATCGATACGGTGTCAACGCGGAGGGAAACGGGGCATTGTAACCCCACTCCCGGTCATCGTCAACCTATTGTCACAGCAATCATTGTATTCCTCGAGATTCGGCAGGAGAACCCCGCCAAACCCCGAGATTCCCACGGCTTACACGTCAGGACAACGCATCATCCGACAAATCCGCCAGCGATGGTGCAGCCGGACGGTCCGGATCCATCCTGCGCGCCTGAATGTCAGTCGCACCCATCAGGTCCTTCCGAGCTGCAGCCAGACGAGCACGCTGCTCCTCCTGCTCCCGCAAGGCCGAATCATGGATGCGAACCTGAGCATCCTGGTGGAGATCAAAGCCCGTTCCCGCCGGAATCAAATGCCCAAGAATCACGTTTTCCTTCAAGCCCACAAGCTCGTCCACGCGGCCACCCAGAGCCGCCTCGGTCAGAACCTTCGTGGTCTCCTGGAAACTGGCCGCCGAAATAAAGCTCTCACTCGATACCGCAGCCTTCGTAATCCCCAGCAACTGCGGACTCGCCTTCGCCTTCTTCAGACTCGTAAATCGAATCGGCCGCGACAACTCCTGATTCACCTCTTCAATTTCCTTCAACGCCACCTTGTCGCCAACCACGTAGTCCGAGCCACCCGGATCCGTGACTCGACCCTTCGAATCAAGCTCGTCGTTGATCTTCTTCAACTCAAACTTGTCAACCAGCAGCCCCGGCAACAGGTCCGTGTCACCAACATTGTCAATTCGCACCTTTCGCAGCATCTGCGAAACCACGATCTCAATGTGCTTGTCGTCGATTTCCACTCGCTGAGCACGGTAGACGTTCTGGATTTCATGCAACAGATACTGCTGCACCTCCTCCGGACCACTGACACGCAGAATGTCCTGAGGCACGAGAGGTCCACGGACCAGAGCATCCCCGGCCTTCACATGGTCACCAGAATGCACCTGCAGATCCTTACCATGAGGAATCACGTGCTCAACCTCAGAGCCGTCTGCCCCCTTCACCAGCACAATACGCTTGCCACGCTTCTTCTCTGCCGGCAACTCAACTTCACCGTCAATCTCAGCCACCACAGCCGGATCGCGCGGCTTTCGAGCTTCAAACAGTTCGGTGACTCGCGGCAGACCACCAGTGATGTCCTGCGTTCCCGAAGATTCACGAGGCGTCTTGGCGACAATCGCACCAGCTGAAACCTGACCGCCATCCTCAACCTCAATACTCGCACCTTCCGGCAGGTAATAGAAGTCCAGAATTCGGCCACCACCGTCCTCCACCACAACCTGCGGATGCAGACCGGATTTGTGCTCAATCACAGTGCGACGCATCGTACCCGAGAGTTCTCGCTCGACACGAATCGACTGACCCTCAACGCAGTCCTCAAGTCGCACTCGGCCACCCACCTGAGCAATAATGGGGATGGCGTGAGGATCCCAGTTGCAGAGCACATCACCAGGCTTCACAAGCTGATTTTCCGCAACCTGCAGCACTGCACCGTTGGGCACCCGCTGAGTCTCAACTTCGCGACCACGATCGTCCACAATCGCAAGCTCGCCATTACGCCCCAGCACAACCTGCCGACCCTCGGCGTTGATCACACTGCGAATTCGAGTGAACCGGACGTTACCGCCACGCTTCGCAATCAACTCGCTCTCTTCCACCGCCGTCGTACCAACTCCACCCATGTGGAACGTACGCATTGTCAACTGAGTACCAGGTTCGCCGATACTCTGAGCAGCGATGATGCCCACCGCCAAACCCAGTTCAACAAGGTCGCCGGTTGACAGATCCATCCCATAACACAGCTGGCAGAGCCCCAGTGGAGACTCACAGGTCATCGGACTGCGAACCTGAATTCGCTCCAGACCCATCTCCTCAATTCGTCGCGCCTTCTCGACGGTGATCATCTCACCCTCGCTGACAATCGACTCTTCTGTAATCAGATTCACGATATTCGAACGGCTGACACGGCCACGGATCGCATCCGCCAGACTGACTTCCACCTTCTCACCACGGTAGACGACACCACGAGTAATCCCCTTGGTCGTACCACAGTCCCGACGAGTGATCACCATGTTCTGACAGATGTCGGCAAGCTTGCGAGTCAGATAACCGCTGTCCGCCGTCTTCAGAGCAGTGTCGGCCAGACCCTTGCGAGCACCATGGGTCGAACTGAAGTACTCCAGTACCGAAAGCCCTTCACGGAAATTCGACTTGATCGGTGTCTCAATAATCTCGCCGCTCGGCTTGGCCATCAAACCACGCATACCAGCCAGCTGCTGAATCTGACCCACACCCCCTCGAGCACCAGAGAGGGCCATCAGGTAGATCGGGTTCACATACTGACCGTTATCTCGCACGTCCTCCTTCAACCGCTCCATCATCGATTTGGTAATCGATTCACGAGCATGAGTCCATGTCTCAAGCACCTTGTTGTAACGCTCGGTGTTCGTAATCACACCACGTTCGAACAACTTCATCAGACGGAGGACCGACTTTTCTGAATCGGCGATTTCCTTGTCCTTGTTCGGAGCAGTACAAAGGTCGCTGACGCCGAACGACAGACCACTCTCCGTCGAAGTTCGGAATCCCATGCTCTTCATGCGGTCCAGCAACTCAATCGTCTCACGACGACCCAGCTCCAGATAACAGTCGGAAATCACTCGAGCCAGGTCCTTGCTGCCCAGCGTCTGATTATAAAACGCCATCTTCTCAGGCAGCACGTCATTGAAAAACACTCGCCCGGGCGATGTCTCCACAAGCCCACCAGCTCGATACTTCTCGGCATCCTCGCCCTTCACCCGCTTCTTGCCTGGCAGACGCACGCGAATCGTGGCGTGCCGGCCCACTTTGCCCTGCTGAAACGCCATGAAGACTTCAGCAATAGACGAAAATACCATGCCGTGACCCATGTGGTCCGGCTTCCTGAGCGTCTGGTAGTAACATCCCATCACGATGTCCTGAGACGCCGAAATAATCGGCGCACCATTCGCCGGGCTGAAAATGTTGTGAGTCGACATCATCAGGGTCGTGGCTTCAACCTGCGCTTCCATCGAAAGCGGCAGGTGCACAGCCATCTGGTCGCCGTCAAAGTCCGCATTGAAACCCTTGCAGACCAGCGGGTGCAGACGAATCGCATTACCTTCCACCAGCACAGGCTCAAATGCCTGAATCCCGATGCGGTGCAGCGTCGGAGCACGGTTCAGGAGCACCGGGTGGTTGCGAATCACCTCGTCCAGAATGTCCCACACGTCCTCATCCCGACGCTCCAGCATGCGCTTGGCACTCTTGATCGTGTCGGCATGCCCCAGATCCTTCAGACGACGGATCACAAAGGGCTGAAACAACTCCAGTGCAATCTTCTTCGGCAGACCACACTGATGCAGCTTCAGTTCCGGTCCCACCACGATCACGCTTCGAGCCGAGTAGTCGACGCGCTTGCCCAGCAGGTTCTCACGGAAACGACCCTGCTTACCCTTGATCATATCCGTCAGGGACTTCAGCGGACGATTCGAAGAACCCAGCACCGGACGCTTGCAGCGGTTGTTGTCGAACAACGCATCCACAGACTGCTGCAACATGCGCTTCTCGTTGCGAACAATCACCTCCGGAGCATTCAGGTCAACCAGCTTCTTCAGTCGGTTGTTGCGGTTGATGATGCGACGATACAGATCGTTCAGGTCGCTGGTGGCAAAGTTCCCGGAATCCAGCAGTACCAGTGGTCGCAGGTCCGGCGGAATCACCGGGATCACATCCAGTACCATCCACTCCGGACGGTTCTGACTGTCACGCAGCGCTTCCACTATCTTCAGACGCTTGATCAGATCCTTGCTCTTCTGCTGACTGCCCGTCTTTGCCAGCTCAGCACGCAGTTCCACAGACAGATCCGCAAGCCGCATCTGAGCCAGCAGCTTCTTGATCGCCTCTGCACCCATCCCCAGCTCAAAATTGCCCTCGCCATACTCGCGGCGGGCCTGTCGAGCCTCCTCTTCGGTCAGCATCTGACAGGGCTTCAAAGGAGTCTCACCAGGGTCCACAACGACGTAGTCCTGGAAATAGATCACCTTCTCCAGAGACGTCGTCTTCATGTTCAACAATGCACCCAGACGACTGGGCATCGACTTGAAGAACCAGATGTGCACTACCGGAGCAGCCAGCTCAATGTGACCCATACGCTTGCGACGCACGCGACTATGAGTCACCTTGACGCCGCAACGGTCGCAGATCATGCCTTTGTACTTCATGCCCCGGTATTTTCCGCAGGCACACTCCCAGTCCTTTTCAGGACCAAAGATGCGCTCACAAAACAGACCGTCGCGCTCCGGACGGTATGTTCGGTAATTGATCGTCTCAGGCTTCTTGACTTCACCAAACGACCAGCCCCGAATGTCGGCCGGACTGGCCAGACTGATCTTCACTGCCGCAAAGTCATTCACACGATCAAACTGACCTTCGCTGACGCTCACGTCCGCTTCTCCCGTCTTGCCAGCACTACCGGATATTCTTCAGGACCGGCGATCCAAAGCACCGCGTTCCTGACAACACACCTGTCGCCCAAACACCTGAATTCAACTCGCCAGACTGACGCCCGCAGCCAGAACCGCAGACGCCACCCCAGCACTGCTCAGCTGCCAGCCTTCTCCAGCTGCAGATTCAGACACAACCCGCGAATCTCGTTGTTCAAAACGTCGAAACTCGCTGGAGTCCCTGCTTCCAGAGTATTCTCGCCCTTCACCATGCTTTCGTAGATCTTCGTTCGCCCCTCGACGTCGTCGCTCTTCACAGTCAACAGCTCCTGCAGAATATAGGCTGCCCCATACGCCTCCAGAGCCCAGACTTCCATCTCTCCGAAACGCTGACCGCCAAACCGCGCCTTGCCTCCCAGCGGCTGCTGAGTAATAAGCGAGTACGGGCCGGTTGCTCGAGCATGCACCTTGTCGTCAACAAGGTGATGCAGCTTCAGCATGTAGATGTAGCCAACTGTCGTCTTCTGCTCCAGACGCTCGCCCGTGCGACCATCACGCAGGTGAGTCTTCCCGTCTTCAGGCAGACCAGCTTCACGCAGAGCCTCACGCACATCCTCCTCACTGGCCCCGTCGAAGACCGGACACACCGCCCGGTAACCAAGGCGACCAGCTGCCCAGCCAAGGTGAGTCTCAAGAATCTGACCCACGTTCATACGGCTCGGTACACCCAGCGGATTCAGAATGATGTCAACCGGAGTCCCATCCTCGAGGAACGGCATGTCTTCAATCGGGAGCACCTTCGAGATGACCCCCTTGTTTCCGTGCCGACCAGCCATCTTGTCGCCCACAGAAATCTGACGACGCGAAGCCACGTAGACCTTCACCATCTGCAGCACGCCACTGGGAAGCTCGTCCCCACGCTTCATGCTGTTCACACGATGATCCTCACGGTCAATCACGTCCTCAACATGGACCCAGTTGTCACGCAGTACCCTGCGAGCCGCAGTCTTTTTCTGCGGACTGCGAATGTCCATCTCCTCGAAGTAGCTCTGGAACCTGCGAGCAAGGTCGGCGACAACTCGAGTATCGTCGTGCTTCACCAGAGCCCGACCTTCTTCGTCCGTCACCTGTTGCTCAAGCGCCGCTTCGAATTCACCCAGAAACGCCTTGAAGGCCTCAGCAATCGCCGTCTCAGCCTCTTTCTCAACACGCTTCAGCTCGTCCTCAAACTTCTTCCGCTCGACTTCAGACAGACTCATCCGACGAGAAAATCGCTCGGTGTGAATCACAATGCCACTGACCCCGCTCGGGACCTCGAGACTCTCGTTCTTCACGTCCTCGCCAGCACGACCAAAGATGGCATGCAGCAGCTTTTCTTCCGGAGTCAACTCGGACTTGGCCTTCGGTGATACCTTGCCGACCAGAATGTCGCCGGGATTAACTCGAGTCCCCACCTTGATGATGCCGGAATCATCGAGATGCCGCAGAGCCTTCTCGCTGACGTTCGGGATGTCACGAGTAAACTCCTCGCGACCAAGCTTCGTTTCACGAATCTCCACGTCGAATTCATCAAGGTGAATCGAGGTGTAAACGTCTTCCTTCACCAGACGCTCAGACAGAATAATCGCGTCCTCAAAGTTATATCCCTCCCACGACATGAACGCCACAAGGACGTTACGCCCCAGTGCCAGCGAACCGTTCTTCGTCGCGGCACTGTCACACAACACC
Organism: uncultured Planctomycetaceae bacterium; assembly: GCA_963977705.1. GTDB lineage: Bacteria > Planctomycetota > Planctomycetia > Planctomycetales > Planctomycetaceae > SXXK01. The sequence goes on along the minus strand of CAXBSH010000015.1, from coordinate 11,307 downwards.
TGACCCGCCTTGACCTTGTCGCCCACTCGCACAATAGGCTTCTGATTCAGACAGGTCCGCTCGTTCAGACGTATAAACTTGCGGAATGGGAAACGACGCCCGTCCACTTCCACGACGTTGGCGTCGACGTAGGTCACTTTGCCGCTCTTCGGAGCCCTCAGGACCATCCCCGAGTTCTGCGCGACGAAGGGTTCCATCCCGGTGCCCACCACCGGACGCTCGGCAATCAGCAGAGGCACAGCCTGACGCTGCATGTTCGAACCCATCAATGCACGGTTCGCGTCGTCATGCTCAAGGAACGGAATCAGACCGGCCGACACACCCACCATCTGGCACGGTGCAACGTCGATGTACTGCACTTCCGAGCGGTCAATCCAGACCACGTCGCTCTTGTTTCTGGCAAGGACACGGTCCTCTGCAATCTGACCGGCCTCCACCACCGTATCAGCAGGGCAAACATAGGCCGATGCCTCTTCATCCGCTCGCAGCCAGACCACTTCGTCAGTCACCTGAGAATCCCGCACCACTCGATACGGAGAAATCAGGAAACCATAGTCGTCCACTCGCGAATAAATACTCAGGCTGGAAATCAACCCGATGTTGGTACCTTCCGGAGTCTCCACAGGACAGATTCGACCGTAGTGCGAAATGTGAACGTCGCGAACTTCAAAGCCCGCACGCTTACGATTCAAACCACCCGGGCCAAGAGCCGACAGACGACGCTCGTGAGTCAACATGCTGAGCGGATTCGTCTGGTCAACAACCTGAGACAACTCGCTGCGCCCGTAGAAGTAATCAATGGCCGCAGACACAGACTTCGGATTGATCAGAGTGCGAGGCGTCATGCTGTCGCCCTCCTTCACACTCATCCGCTCCTGAACCGTACGACGCAGCTTCAGAAAACCCTTTCGGATCTCGTCCGCCGCCAACTCGTCAATCGTACGCAGTCGACGATTGCCAAGGTTGTCGATGTCGTCAATCTGCGCCGAATCATCGCCCAGTCGCAGACGGACGATGTACTTCATCGCGTTGATGTAGTCCAACGGATCCAGAGTCATCTGGTCGTCCGAGATTTCCTGCTGGAACTTGCGGTTGATACGGAATCGACCGACACGTCCCAAACGGTAACGATTCACGTCAAAGAACTTCTCGCGGAACAGATCGATCGCCTTATCAAGATTCGGCGGATTACCAGGTCGCAAACGCTGGTAGATCTTCAGCAGAGCTTCCTCATGAGTCGAAGTGCCGTCCTCAGCAAGAGTCTTCAGGATCAGATGATCCTTCACGTCCTCCGCCTGAATCACTTCCAAACTCTTCAAACCAGAAGCCAGCATCTCCTCAGCAATCGTTTCACTGATCTCGCTGCCAGCATCAACCAGAATTTCGCCAGCCCGATCATGCTTCGGTGGATAAACGACGTCGTCGACCGAGTAATGGCCCATCACCTCTTTGACAGTTGTGCGAGCACTGAGTTTCAGCGTGGTGACATTGTAGAACAGGCGAATGATCTGAGCATCCGTGGAATGCTCACGAGACATCGCGCGGAGCAGCGTCAGAGCCGAAAACTTGCCACTCTGGTCGATCCGCACGCCAATCGCATCACGCTTGCTGACCAACAACTCAATCCAGCTGCCACGCTCAGGGATGATTCGGCAGGAATGAGTCTTGCGGTCGCTGCTGGCTGACTCCTCAGCCATCACAAAGTCCACACCCGGTGAACGATGCAACTGGCTGACCACCACTCGCTCAGCACCGTTGATAATGAACTCACCGCCACCCACCATGATGGGGATGTCGCCGAGATAAACCTCTTCCTCGACCGTCTGCTCCTTCACAAGACGCATCCAGACGCGGAACGGCATGCCGTATGTCAGACGCAGCTGACGACACTCCTCGGGAGTATACCGAGGCTTGCCGAGTTCATACCGAGTATACTCGAGACGGTATTGCTTATCGAAACTCTCAATCGGGAAGACTTCCCGGAGAATCGATTCCAGACCCACGTCAAGCCGATCCCGCGACGGACGATCCGCCTGCAGAAATCGAGCGTAAGAGGCTGTCTGGATCTGTGTCAGACCAGAAATCTCGTACTCAGCCTGGATTTTTCCAAAGCCCCGAACCGTGTCCTGGTCGATCGTACGAATAGAAGGTACCGGCATGCCCAATCCTGCCTTCAGTCAAAACACCTGATTCCGAAACCACCGTCGCCATCACACAGGCAACATCCGCAGGGCTGTCCCCTGCAATCAGGAAAACATCAGCACGCCATTACCGCTGATGTCCCCGCTTCAACATCCACCGATCAACACCCACCGCTGTCTTGCCGGGATTTCACTGCTGGCAAACTGCCGCAACCCCGTAGTCTACAAAATCGGCCGACAAAAGCCAAACGACCCGAATAAACGGACCTGCCCAGCGGGAAATCAGGACTACCGATTGCTCACTTTTCGCAGCCAAACCCTTGATCTGCCCGCCCCCACACCATCCCGGGAAACCCGAATCAGCACAAAGAACCACAGCTCAAAAGCATCCGGTCTGTAAAGACGCCATCGACCTGACTCCAGCCTCCAGCCTCCAGCCCCACTTTAGCACCAAGCGACTGACGGATCGCCGCTGCGTTCAGCGCCACGCTCCATCCTGCCGCAAGTGCGCGCGACGACAGGCACCTGCCACACCACTCGCAGCAGCTGCCTCACAGTCATCAACCCACAGAAATATCACAGAACAACGGTCGCCCGTCACAGCGCGCCGAGCCTTCTTTTCAGGAGCACACTCGAGCTGGTTGGCCACGCCACCCGTCACGAATGGGTCACAAACACAAACTTTTGCAACGCCGAGGCCCGCCTGAGGGACCTCGGCTGTGCAAACGAAAAGCTCTGCTACACGCAGTACCGCTTAATCACTTGATATCGCAGGTACCGCCAGCGTCGACCACTTCCTTCTTCAGCTTCTCTGCGTCTTCCTTGCTCACGCCCTCTTTCAGGGTCTTCGGAGCACCTTCGACGAGATCCTTGGCTTCCTTCAGGCCCAGACCTGTAGCCGCTCGCACAACCTTGATCACGGCGATCTTCTTGGACTCTTCAAAGCCCGTCAGAATCACGTTGAACTCGGTCTGCTCTTCCTTGACTTCAGCAGCAGCACCGCCAGGAGCCGCAGCGACCATTACCGCTCCGCCACCGGCAGGCTCAATACCGTGAACCTGCTTCAGGTAGTCCACCACCTTGCGGGCTTCCAGCAGAGTCAGACCAACGATTCGGTCGCCCAGTTCCTTCGTAGATGCATCAAACTCAGTCGCTGCGTCAGCAGACATGACCAACACCTTTCTCTAGCAATAACACTCAAGTAACACGCTTCGAGTAACAAGCTTCTCGTTAAGCAGACAATGTCCAGTTATCACACCGCCCAACAGGCAGGCGGTCCCCTATTCCGTTGGCTCTTTTTCCGACAGAGTTTTCAACTGGCCAGCCAAACGGCCGCCAGGTCCCTGCAGACAACCCGCCAACTGACGCCCCGGAGCAAGCATCAGACCAGCCAGCTCGCCAATCGTCTCAAGACGACCTGCGCTCTTGCTGAGTGTTTCAATGGCTGCAGCATCCAAAGGCTGACCGTCACAAGTCCCACCCTTGATCTGCAGATTCTGAATATCCTTGGCCCACTTCGTAACGGCACGACTCAACTGGACCACATCCTCGCCGCCCCACAGCAGCGTCGAAGGACCAGCCAACACACCGTCCAGGCCCTTAACACCTTTGCTCTTCAGAGCATTCAGCGCGACCGAATTCTTCACGGTCAACGCAGAAATTCGCTCCTTACGCATCGCCAGACGCCAGCGATTCGCAGTGATCGCATCAAGCTTCGACGCGTCAACAACAATGAAGTCCTTCGTGCTGCCAACTCGCCCCTGAATTTCGGCGATGACCATGTCTTTAACGTGACGACCCATTGCTGCCTGCCCAATCAAACGAACCGTTGAAAATCACCGACCGAGAATCCAGGTCACCAACTCATCACACCGCAACGGAAATTGCAGGCATCATCGTGGCAGACACCACCATCCCACGCAGATAAACACCACGCGAAGTATTTGGCTTCAGACTGCGAATGTACGCCAGCAACGACTCAATGTTCTCAGCCAGCAACTGAGCATCAAAGCTGAGCTTGCCGACAACACAGTGAACGTTCGAGCCGTTGTCGACACGGAACTCCACCTTACCAGCCTTGTACTCGCGAACCGTACCAGCGACGTCCTGAGTCACCGTGCCGGCACGAGGACTGGGCATCAAACCACGAGGACCAAGCACGCGTCCCAGCGGTCCCACCACACCCATCATGTCCGGAGTCGCAATACACACGTCGAAATCAAGCCAGCCCTCTTTGATCTTGTCCGCCAGTTCCTTGCCGCCCACGAAGTCAGCCCCGGCAGCCTGAGCCACCGCGACGTTCTCACCCTGAGCAAACACCAGCACTCGCTGGGACTTGCCAATCCCATGAGGCAACACAAGAGAACCACGCACGATCTGGTCGGCCTGTCGAGGATCAACACCCAGACGAACGGCGATCTCAACCGTCTGGTCAAATCGCACCTTTTTGACGTTCTTCGGCAATGAGTCATCCAATGACTTGAGCGCCTTCACGGCGTCCGCCACGGACAATGCGCCGATGTCAGCAGCCTTCTTCGTCAGGATCTTCATTCGCTTCGACGGACCTGCCATGCTGATACCCGTTCCCAATCTGCTCTTCAAACACTCAACGCTGTCGCGCTGATGAATATGTCAAATGAACCAATCAACCAATGACTTCGATGCCCATACTGCGAGCCGTTCCGGCAATCATCTTTCTGGCCTGCTCCAGAGATGATGCGTTCAGGTCCTCGTACTTCTGCTTCGCAATAGCCTCAACCTGAGCCCCAGTGACCGTCCCAACCTTGTTCTTCAAAGGACTGCCCGAGCCCTTAGCGACGCCCGCAGCCTTCTTCAGCAGGACGGCCGCCGGAGGACTCTTCAGGATGAACTCGAAAGAACGGTCGTTGTATACCGTAATCACAACGGGAATCGTGATCCCCATCATGTCGCGAGTCTTTTCGTTGAACTGGGAGACGAACTGCCCAATGTTCACGCCGTGAGGACCAAGCGCTGTACCAACAGGAGGTGCCGGTGTTGCCTGACCACCAGTGACCTGAACTTTAATCTGAGCAGTTACCTGACGCTGCTTGCCCATTTCAACTTATCCCGTCCGAATGCACTTGTTGCACTTGTTGCACTTATTCCACTTGTTGCTCCTGCATCAGCCGCGGACGACCAATGCAGCAAGACTCAACACCCAAACCAAGCGATCAACCCCCTACACAGAGCGATCGCGGTTCATCGACTGATCTATCAGACAGATTCCAGTTGCCAGTGATCGATCTCAACCGGAGTCGACCGGCCGAAGATCTCGATCAGCACCGACACCTTACCACTTTGCTCGTCAATTCCCTCAACTCGACCCTCAAAGTTCTCGAAGGTGCCCTCGCGAATCTTCAACAAGTCACCGATAGCAAAGCCAATCTTGACCTTGGGAACAGCCGTCGACTGCTGCTCCGCCCGACCAAGCATCCGATCCACTTCGTGCTGCTCCATCGGCAGAGGCTTCCCGGCAGCGCCAGCGAAATCCCCCACTCCACCCGTATCTCGCACCAGATACCAGGTTTCGTCGTTCAGCACCATCTGCACCATGATGTACCCCGGAAACAGCTTGCGATCCTGCTCGCGGTGGTTGCCGCTGCGAGTGTCCACAACACGTTCCGACGGAATCACAATTTCGCCGAAGTATTCTTCCAGCTTCTCGCCGTTGATCTTCTTCAACAGAGCATCCCTGATCGTGCGTTCACGATTGGTCTGCACTTTCAACACATACCAGCTCATATCTGCCCTGTTGACGGCAGATACAGCCACCGGCGGCTTCGCAGCCGCCTTTTTCACAGTTCGCTTCTTTTTTGGTGGAGCCGCAGCAGCAGCAGTTTCGGCTACAGGCACCTCAGCGCCCCCGCCGGACTGCTCATCGACTGAAGATTCTTCGCCCATCACTCAGACCTCCCTCACCTGGCTGAAAACGAACCGCGTATGGTGACCACACGCATGATGAATTGCAACCAGGTTCCCCAAGCTTTCGAAAGATTGCTTCTGCAGTTCCTCTGTGCCCAACTCTTCCAAGCCCCTCAGCCCAGCAGTTCGTTGAAGCCAATCACCGAAAACGTCCAGGTCCAGACAAGGTCCACCAAAAACAGAAACGCACCGAGCCCAAACATTGTTGTCACCACAACAATCGTGGCCTGAATGACTTCCTGCCTCGCAGGCCACGTCACTCGCAACAGCTCAGACTCGACAGAAATCAGGAAGTCCGCAAACACAGCCAGATTCACAAGACGGAATGCCACCCAGGCACTGGCCAGCCATATGACCAGAGGCAACCCGACCTGGACCGACCGCCCCAGCGGCATCAATGGCCCACGTGCCAGAGTGATGCAGCCAAACGCGGCCACAATTGCGATGGCAAAGAACGTGAACTGTCGAACCATTCGACCCTGGTTCGCTTTGTACAAGCCGGCCCGAAATAACTCAGGCACGATTGACATTGCTCCGCTTTTGCTGCTCATCTGAAAACCGTTTTTTCCGAGCACTAAGGCGTAAAGACCGGGAGAAATTTCTCGAAAATTTCGGGATCTGCTTGAGACCCTGAAAACACGGGTGGAGGGAGTTGAACCCCCAACCGCCGGATTTGGAATCCGGTGCTCTGCCAATTGAGCTACACCCGTAGACCAGGAGCCGTCGACCGCAAGGCCGACAACGACTGGATCACTTCTTTCGAGATTCTTTGTGCAGAGTGTGCCGACGCAGTTTCGGGCAGTACTTCATCAACTCAAGTCGCTCGGTTCCACGAGTCTCCTTGATGACGCGGTAATTGCGAACACCCGTCTCAGTACACTCCAGCCAGACATACTCACGCATTCCAGCACCCCATATCAAAATAAAGCTGCCTGTCAGTCTTACTGACAGGCAGCTCAGGCAAACTCAAGAGATCACTGCAGGATCTTTGTAACGACCCCTGAACCCACAGTCTTGCCACCTTCGCGGATAGCGAAGCGGCTGTTGTCTTCCAGAGCAATCGGCTTGCCCAGCTCAACTTCCACGCGGACGTTGTCGCCCGGCATACACATTTCAGCACCGGCCAGCAACTTCGTTGTGCCAGTCACGTCGGTTGTGCGGAAGTAGAACTGCGGGCGGTAACCGCTGAAGAACGGAGTATGACGGCCGCCTTCTTCCTTGCTCAACACGTAAACTTCAGCCTCGAACTTGGTGTGAGGCTTGATGCTTCCGTTGGCAGCAAGTACCTGACCGCGCTGAATGTCTTCCTTCTTCAGACCTCGCAGCAGCAGACCGACGTTGTCGCCGGCGATGCCCTGGTCGAGACTCTTCTGGAACATTTCCACGCCAGTCACGGTTGTTTCGACGGTGTCCTTCAGACCGATGATCTGAATCTTTTCGCCGACCTTCACGGTGCCGGATTCAATACGACCGGTGGCCACGGTACCGCGACCTTCGATCGAGAACACGTCTTCAACAGCCATCATGAATGGCTTGTCAGAAGCACGCTTCGGCTCGGGAATATAGCTGTCCAGAGCTTCCATCAGGTTGGTGATGCACTGGCTGTACTTGTCGTCGGCCGGGTTGTCGAGTGCACCGCGAGCGTTGCCGCGAACGAGTGGCACATCGTCACCTGGGAAGCCGTACTTGCTGAGCAGTTCGCGGACTTCCATTTCCACAAGGTCCAGCAGTTCGGCATCGTCAACAAGGTCGCACTTGTTGAGGAATACCACCAGAGCCGGAACAGCTACCTGACGAGCCAACAGGATGTGCTCGCGAGTCTGAGGCATGGGGCCGTCAGCAGCGGACACAACCAGGATGGCGCCGTCCATCTGGGCAGCACCGGTAATCATGTTCTTGATGTAGTCAGCGTGACCCGGACAGTCAATATGAGCATAGTGACGGTTCGGAGATTCGTATTCCACGTGGCTGGCCGCAATCGTCACGGTTTTCGTGGCGTCGCGAACAGTTCCACCCTTGGCGATGTCCGAGTAAGACTTCACAGAAGCCAGACCCTTTGCCGCCTGCACCGCAAGAATTGCCGCCGTGGTGGTTGTCTTGCCGTGGTCAATGTGACCAATCGTGCCCACATTCACGTGCGGCTTCGTTCGCTTAAACTCACCCTTAGCCATTAACCCGACTCCACTACTATCTTAGCCAGACCAAAATCAGTACCGGCCACACAATCAGGTGCAGTGGCACCCCTACACAAGGCGCCCGAAACTTCCCGCCCGACACAATTTTTTTCGTCTTCTGACCATTGTCACAACCGCTGTTGAAAAGCACCCCAGAGCTGTTGCGTCACGGGCCATAAAGCCCACTTCACCCTTGCCCCAACTGCCTGCTCCAACCGGTTGATCGAACCATCTAATCCAACTGGCCACAGAAACGTTTTGCAACATTTGCTGTAGAAACTAACCGAATTTGATAGGATTTCAACGCATTTCACGGCGTTTCACCGTGATTGCAGCGTTTCACAGAATTTCAGATTTACTACCTTCTACTACCAATTACTACCAGGGAGATACAAATGGCTTTCAACCTGCCAGCCAGATGCTCGCCATGCATTCCATGACCATCAAAAGCTGCTGATGGGACTTGAACCCATGACCCCGTCCTTACCAAGGACGTACTCTACCAACTGAGCTACAGCAGCGATGAACCGGACCCTAAGGACACAAATCCACCCAAATCCTGGAACCCTTTTTCACCCACTACTGAGCCTGCCCACTGAGCCAGCCAAGGATGACTGACCGACTGCGTGAACACCTGCAACACTGACCAAACACCAGAAAAATCACAAAAAAGCGGGCGATGGGAATCGAACCCACACAGCCAGCTTGGAAGGCTGGAATTCTACCATTGAACTACGCCCGCAGTTCGAAATCACCCGAGCAACGAAGCCAGAAGACCAGGCCCAGATGCCCATCACCTACAAAAACTGGGAGAAACAGGATTCGAACCTGTGAAGGCATAAGCCACCAGATTTACAGTCTGGCCCCGTTGGCCGCTTAGGTATTCTCCCCCAAATACACTCTTTTGACTCTTTTGCACTTTTCCAACATAGCGTCTTCAGCCCGCCCGAAAGCCGGCCAAAAACCGCAGAATTTGCCAAAGAACACGAAACCAGAACACCAACCGCGAAACAGCCAAAGCACACAAAACCTGATAACGCCAGGAGAAAAGCGCAAAGCTAGCGGTGGGAATCGAACCCACAACCGCCGGTTTACAAAACCGGAACTCTGCCAATTGAGCTACACTAGCGCAAACCGGCGCATTTCAAGCGGGTCGCGGAGTATAACGAGGGATGGTGGTTTATCAAGAGAAAACCGGCGATCGTCTCAAAGTCGAGCAGAGCTGAGAGCGGGTTTTGCAGGGAATCCGCCTCAACAGACGACACCCCCACACACACCCACCGCCAAACACCGCACACAACCCTCAGATCACTCCGACAACTCCCTCAACTCCAGCGCCACCCATCGCCCCAACACCAAGCAACCCCCCCGGCGAAAATCTTCCGTACATTCGGCCGGAAGAATTGCAGAATTGAGACTTTCCGTCAGATTCCCGGAATCTCAAACGCCCGACGCTCAGCAATTCGCCGCAATTTCTCCAATGTCCGCACCTCAATCTGACGCACTCGCTCCTTCGTCACCCCCAGACGCCAACCCACCTGCTCCAATGTCTCAGGCTCCAAACCCTCACCCAGCCCATACCGAAACGCAATCACATTCCGCTCACGACCGTCCAACTCACCCAATAACTCTGAGATCACGCCCTTCTGAGCAATTTGAGTCCGTTCAGAGGCTGAGAATGACGTGCGGTTTTCTACAGTCTGAGAAAACACGTCCGTGTTGCCAGTGCGAAATCGGCCCACACAACGAGTCTCAGCGGCAATCGTGCGAGTGAAGTTCTTCAGAATCGCCCACGATGCATACGTCGAAAACTTGTTCCCCCGACGATAGTCGAACTTCTCCACAGCCCGCATCAAAGACACGTTCCCATCACTCACCAACTCGTAAAACCCATCCATCTGCTTCTGAAACTTCTTCGCAATACTGACCACCAGTCGCAGATTCGATCGGATCAGATGGTTCTTCAGCTCCGTAATCTCCAATGCCAGACTTTCAAGGCGAGCAATCAATTGGCGCTTCGAACGACTGGACTGCAACCCCTCAAGCAACTGGCAATACTGGTACTTCCGGAAATTCATCCGGCGAAAGAAGTACTGCTCCTGCTCACGAGTCAACAAAGGCACCCGATACAACTCAGCCAGATACGCCGGAATTCCCTCCGGAATTCGTACGCGGCCAGCCGGTGGAGACTCAGGAGCCGCAGTGCCGCAGATCAACTGCTCCGCACCCTCCGCCCGAAACTCCTCGCTGTCGATGTACTGGCACTCAAACTGCCGCAAACGATCAACTCGAGCCCGCACGAGCTTGTCCTGAACCGCCGCTCGCCCAAGACCCGACAACGACATCAATGACTCCAATGTCGCACCAGCCTCCTGACGACTCAACAGCTGCTCAGCCGTAACCTCGCCCACAACGCCGGATCCCTCCGCAGCATGCACTACCCCAACAGAACTCGCACCGCCAACTTCAGTTGTCGCCGACACAAGTCCCCACGCAGCCTGATCCGAGTAACCTTTGGATGCCCTGACCATAACCGCACTCTCCTTCCCTGTGGTTCACAACGAAAACCCACTCACTCCCAGCAAACAGCTCTCACACAAACCACAACACAGCAATCGCCGCGCCACAAAAAACAGAATCCACCCCCGCTTACTCCAACCCATACCCAAAACGGCAGACACACACCGAAGATCAGCAAATTTCGCCGATCAAAGACCGATTTCGACAGTTTCTGCCGCCCTACCAACACCTTAACCCCTCGTCCGCAGACCCCAGGACATCACACGAATCGGCAGTTTTTGCCGCAAACGAGCAAATCCGCACACCGCACACCACAGACAGTTGCCACTCACCCACCACTCACTTTGTAAGTCCTACAATTCCAGACCCGAATTTTGTAAAAAGGTTCATTTCCAAATCCGCCCTTACAAAAAACGCGACGAAAACCCTGTCGTTCGCGCCATCGAAATGACGTCTGCATCGTCACTCCGGATCCTCGCATACCGTTGCCACCACCAAAACCCTATCCGGCCATGGCACTCCCACACCTC